>DASRJW010000139.1 GCA_035649275.1 Candidatus Krumholzibacteriia bacterium | reverse complement strand
ACGGCTTTTCTGGCTCGTCTTCCTGGTCTTCCTGCTGCTCGGCCTCGTGGCTAGCGAGGGACAGGCCGTCCGTCCCACTCGGGAGATCGTCGACCCCAGCCAAGTGGGCAGCCCCGGCGACGACGACCTGCCGGACAAGTCGGGCGAGTCTCCTCGCCCCGGACTCGTCATAGCTCCAGAAGGAAACAGGCATGCCGTAAGCCTCCAGCACATGCAAGTACGCAGAACCTCTTGGAGTTCGCGCTTCGTTCCTGATTGGATCCTGAGACTCTGCAGACAACTGATGCAACGCGAATAGGACAAGCAAACTCGCCATGGCCCAAACGCGCATCAGACCAAGGAACACAGAGCAACTGGAAGCTCTGGCCAAGCGTGTTTGGCGTTGCATTCAGGAGGAACGAGTAAATCACGCCCTCAAGGCTCTTGAGCTCGCTTTATCGTTTGATCTGGGGTCCCGCGACGCCTTCAGATTTCGCGCTCTTCAAGCCGAATTGTATCTCGTGTCTCGAAAGTTTACTGGCTTGAGCGACGTCATTCAAACGTTGCGCGGGCTCGCCGTATCGGCCGATGAACATGCGTTCATCGCGATGATTGAGGCGCAGAGCGCTGTCTTGGCAGGTAAGACACAGAAGGCTGTGCATAGCCTCGCTCCTGTGATTCGCCGCTTCGACGTGTACGACGAGCGACGTGCTCGGGCATTCCGGATCTTTGGTCTTGCCTGTTATCGACGGGGTCACTACACCTGGGCGAGGGCGTTCCTAAGGAGAGCAGAGGCGTTCTATCGCCTGAACCGACAAGTCCCAGAACTCATCTACTGCTTGAACAGTATTTCGCTAGTGGCCAGGAGCGAGGGTAACATAGGCCTCGCGCTTGCCAACCTTGAGGAAGCTGCTCGCCTTCTCCCCGGAAAGGGAATGAACAGGTCAAGGATGCGTTTATTGGTCAATCGCGGGATTTGCCTTCTCAAGATGGGCAGGCTGAGCGAGGCGAGGTCGCTCTTCCAGATGGCCCGCAGCATGGCGTCGGAAGTTGCGGAGCCCGTCTATGTTACCGCCATCTGCAACAATCTTGGCCATGTGTACAGACTCGAGGGCAATCATGCCGTCGCGCGTGAATTCCATGAACAAGCACTCGCGCTGGCCAGGTCGTGTAATTCCCATCGTCAAGTCTGTGTGTCCTTGGAATTCCTGGGCGAGACGTGTGCGGATGAAGGTGGGCTTGTGCAGGCGCTGACGCTCTTGAACGAAGCGCACGAACACACCAAGCGCTTAGCAGGACATGGAGATGTCATGATGGAGATCCTGCGCCGCCGTGGCGAGGTGCATGTGATGCTCGGTAACACGAAGGCGGGAGCCGACGACTTGGAGCGAGCGATCCAGTTGTGCGGGTCCAGGGGTGAAAAGCGCGAGTCTCTTCTGGCGCGACGGGCGTACTGGTTCCTCAAGGCTGCGGACGTGCAGGATTTGTCGACGCGCATGCACGCCATTCTGGAGGATCTGGAGCAGCTCGAGGATCGGTTCGAGTATGCCCGAACGGTCTATTTGATTCTCAAGGACGGTCGTCTGGATCCCGAGGGCCTGCCCTGGCTGGGGGATGCGACTGTCGCGGCGACCCACTACTTCACAGCCCTTGGCAGCAAGATATGGAAGTCGCGTTTGCAAGAAGTGTCAGGTCCGCGGCGCCGAATCACAGGCCTGCGGGGAGGGGAGAATTCCCTTCAAGAGCATCGTGTTGCTTCGCGTAGCCCACGATTTGCGGCCGCTCTCGATGCTGTGCGCGTAGCAGCACGCAGTCCACTGCCTGCTCTCATCGTGGGGGAGACGGGGGTAGGGAAGGAGGTCATCGCCCAGCTCTTGCATCGCGCGAGCCCGCGAGCTGCTGGCACGCTCACAGCCATCAACTGTGGTGCTTTACCGGAGAACCTTGTCGAGAGCGAGTTGTTCGGTTATGCCCAAGGTGCCTATACGGGCGCTGCGAAGGAGAAACCCGGCTTGTTCGAAGCCGCACACAACGGCACCGTGCTTCTCGACGAGGTCGGAGACCTTCCACCTTTGGCGCAGGTGAAGCTTTTGCGATTTCTCGATACCGGAGAGGTGCGCCGAGTCGGCGAGCTGCGCACGAGGCGCTGTGATGTGCGGGTCCTCGCCTCGACGAACCGTGACCTTGACGTTTTGGTGCGGGAAAGGCGGTTCCGCGTCGACCTCCTGTTTCGGCTGGCGGCCTTCCGGATCGTCGTCCCACCTCTTCGAGAACGCGCCGAGGACATTCTCGATCTGGCGTGTGTTTTTCTGCGAGAAGCGGCCCAAAGTGGGTCTCCGCCGACCGTTTCCGCAGAGCTAGAGGGTTGGATGCTTGGTTATGAATGGCCGGGCAACGTTCGGGAACTACGGAATCTTTGCGGTTACTTGCATGCAAGATCTTGGGGGCGCGATGTAATCCAGCTATCGGACTTGCCACCAGAGCATCAACGGGCTCTCGCCACGAATGCGGAAAGCGAACTCTCACGGTTCGAGCGCGACCTCATCGAATTCGAACGCGCACGGCTCGTCAAGGCGCTGAAGGAGTCGCGGGGCAACATCTCCGTTGCCGCGAGGCTCTTGGGCATGGGCCGAAACACGGTCTCTCAGCGGATGCGGAAGTTCGGTCTGCAACGCTCCGCCTTCGAGGTCTGAGAGCAACGGTTCGTCTCTACGCTAGTTAAATGTTCTAGTGTTCCGAGAGTGCCCTACCGCAGCAACGTCATCTTCACAGTGCGCTCCACGTGTCCCGCCTTGAGTCTCGCGATGTATGTACCGGAGGGCAGGAGCTCGCCACGCTGATCGAGGCCGTTCCATGGCACCCGATGCATACCAGGACCGTACACCTGATGGGCGAGGCTCGTGATCCAACGCCCATCGGCGCGGTACACGTCGAGGTTGACGAGGGACTCCACGGGGATCTCGAAAGTGATGGTCGTGGAGGGGTTGAAGGGGTTCGGTACGTTGTGGAGCAAACTCGGGCGCGGCGCCATCGAGGCGACGTCCGAGGTGGTGCTTTCCTTCACGATGCTGATGCCATCCAGCACCTGGCCGGTGATGCTGTCGATGGCGAAGATGATGAGGGCGTCGTTCAGGACGTGCACCATCGTGAAGAGAATCCGCTCGTCGAGGAAGAAGGCGTTGATCCCGCAAAAAACCGTGGGCGAATTCATCTCGATTTTGCCGCCAGCCCCGCTCACGATATAGATCACCCCGCGGGGCTTGACGTAGTATGGGTCCATCGCCATGTCGATGGGAGCACCGTTGTGGATGGGGTAGAGACGCTCGTAGGTGTGCGCGTGGCCGGTGAAGACGACGTCCACCTTGAACTCGTCGAGAATCGGCATGAGCGACTGCGCCAGATCGGGTTCGTGTCCCTTGTACGTGCAGGTAAGCATGGGGTGGTGGAAGAAGACGAAGGTCCACTGCACACCCCGGTGAGCTTCCAGGTCCTGCCTCAGCCAGGCGAGCTGCGCGGGCTTGTCGTGCAGGATGCCGTTCTTGGAATCGAGAGCGATAAAGTGGGCGTTGCCGTAGTCGAAGGAGTAGTAATGCTCGTTGTTCGGCAGCGCCCACTCGCGAACGAAGTTGGTCTCCGGGTTTCGCATCCAGTCGTGATTGCCGAGCGCCGGCCAGACGCACATGTTGCCCAGGACCCCGCGCCAGGGCGTCATCAAATTGGCGTTGTAGTCCGCGGCATCACCGTCGGGGTAGACGATGTCCCCGGCCAGGAGGCCGAAGGTGGGCCGCGGGTACTGGGAGAGGATCATTGCCGCGGTCTCGTCCTGGTGCCCCGTGGTGGCGTTGTTCTCACCGATATCGGCGGTGACGAAGAAGCTGAAGGTGCCCGTGCTCCGTCCGTGGTCGGTGCTGAAAAAGAAGGGTGGTGCACCGGGCAGGGATTCGCCAACAAGCCGGTAGTTGTACGTTGCTCCCGGGAAGAGGCCGGTCAGGGTGACCTCGTGGTTCGACGTCGCTTGGCTCTCGGTGAAGGAATGATCGTAGCTCGTACCTTCACCGTATTCGATGGTCTGCGCCGCTTGGTTCGTCGTCCGCCACATGATCGTGACGCTCGTCCGGCCGAGCTTCTGCACGTAGGGGTAGCGGGTGACCGTCGCCGTGACCAAGGCAGGTTGGGCGCAGAGCAGGAGGAAAATGGGGAGTCGAGCCGGCCAAGAGTGCCGCATGTCGAGCCTCCCGATGGCAGAACCTTCTAGCGCGCGAGCCGAAGTCGCGCGGGCGCGGAGATCCAACGAAACCTTGGTCGGATGCTGGTGAACAGAATAGCTCACCATCTGATGCGTAGCAACCGCGCAAGGCTCTGCAAGGCTTTAAGGTAAGGGTATGGTAAAGCGGCGTCGTCGAATCGTCGGAATGTGGACGGCGACCCTCTCGGGCCTGGGTAGCGCTGCCGATGCGTAGGAAAATTGCGTAGAATTGCCCAAGGACCAATGAGCCGACGGTGGTGGAACGCTCGCCGTCCGCCTTCAAAGGAGCCCCGGTGCCCGCGAATCTGACCCCGCAGTATCTCGAAGCCGAGCAGCGCTTCAAGCAGGCGACTTCACCCGCCGACAAGATGAAAGCCCTGCGACACATGATGTCGGTGATCCCGAAGCACAAGGGCACGGAGAAGATCCGCGCCGAGCTGCGACGGAAGTTGTCACGTCTGCAGGACGAGGTCGAAAACGAGAGCCGTCGGAAGGGCGGCGGGCGCAGCAGCCCCGGGCATATCCCGCACGAGGGCGCGGGACAGGTGGTGCTCGTCGGGCCGGCAAACGCGGGGAAATCGAGTTTGCTCGCGGCGCTGACTGCTGCTCATCCGAAGATCGCGCCGTATCCGTTCACGACGATCGAGCCCCAAGCAGGCATGATGGCATTCGAGGATGTTCATGTGCAGCTGGTGGACACGCCCGCCGTGAGTGCCGAGTTCATGGAGGCCTGGTTCCCGGAGATGGTACGGCGCGCGGACCGCGTCCTCCTCGTCGCCGACTTGGGGAGCGACGCGCTTCTCGAGGATGTGGAGACCGTGGTCCGGCGCCTGGTGGAAAAGCGGGCGCTACTCGTACCGCTGTCCGTGGACGCGGAGAGCGACGAAGAGGAGGGAGCGACCACAGCCGCCGCGGAGGAAGGGGACGAAGAGCACGAGCGCCTCGAGACCCTCGTCGCCGCCAATCAGTGCGACCAGCCTGGGGCCGAGGAGAGACTGGAGCTGCTCCGAGAGATGCTTCCAGGTCTCCTCGGGGCGGAGATCCCTGCCTCGGCGCTGCACGTCGTCTCCGCCACGACGGGGACCGGGCTCGAGACGCTGCGTCGAACCCTCTTCGACTCGCTCCGTGTCGTCCGCGTGTACACGAAGACCCCAGGGCACAAGCCGGATTTGGAGAAACCCTTCGTCGTCCCCCGCGGCTCTAATGTGATGGACCTCGCCGAGGTTATCCATCGCGACATCGCCGCCAACCTCAAGTTTGCCCGCATCTGGGGCAGCAGCCGCTTCGATGGTCAGACGGTGCAGCGCGACCACGTGCTCCAAGACCGTGACGTGATCGAGATTCATTCCTAATTCGTAGAAGGCTCAGGTCTTCGCCGTTCATTCGTTCGGCACGGTCGATGCTCGTGCCCAGCGATCGTGAACTTCGTTCACAGCATTTGTCGCCCCCGTTGACAGTCCCACGCCTCCCAACCCTCGTATCTCGAGTTATTTGAATCCATGTCCATTCGGCACGCTTCTTTCCTTAAGGAGGCCGGGGATGTGACCCATGAGCGCTCGATGTTCTCCAAGGGCTCCGGTGGGAGGCGGATGACCGCTCACTGTTCTCCAAGGGCTCAAGTGGTAGGCAACGAGAGGCGTCGTGACCGCTCACTGTTCTCCAAGGTGGCGGAAGGTTCGGTGGGCCGGTGGGCGAGACACTGAGACCTCTCACCGTTCTCCAAAGGCTCAGATGGTGGGCGGTAGGAGGCGGTCGTGACCTCTCACCGTTCTCCAAAGGCTCAGGTGGTGGGCGGTAGGAGGCGGTCGTGACCTCTCACTGTTCTCCAAGGGCTCCGGTTGTAGGCGGTGGGAGGTGTCGTGACCTCTCCCTGTTCTCCAAGGGCTCCGGTTGTAGGCGGTGGGAGGTGTTTGTGACCGCTCACTGTTCTCCAAAGGCTCAGATGGTGGGCGGTAGGAGGCGGTCGTGACCTCTCACCGTTCTCCTAGAGAGTGGGGGAGGGAGCTAGTGGACCCGCAGCACGATCTTGCCGACGACCTGGCGGCGTTCGAGGAGATCGTGGGCCTGGGCGACATCTGATAGGGGAAGGACGCGGTCCACGATGGGGCGGAGCACGCCGTGCTCCACGAGCCCGAGGATACGGGCGAGTTCGGCCTTGCTGCCCATGGTCGAGCCCAGGAAGGAGAGGTTCTTGAAGAAGAGGAAGCGCAGGTTGGTCGGGACCTCGTAGCCCGAGGTCGAGCCGCAGACGACGAGTCGGCCACCGCGGGCGAGGCTGCGCACGTTGCGCTCCCAGGTGTCGGCGCCCACGTGGTCGAGGATGACGTCGACGCCGCGCTTCGCCGTGAGGTCCCGGATGGCTTCGGCGAAATCGCGTTCGCGATAGAGAACGACGTGCTCGGCGCCGAGGGCGCGGACACGCTCCGCCTTCTCCGGGCTGCCCACCGTGGTGATGACGCGGGCGCCGAGGAGGCGGACGATTTGGATCGCGGCGCTACCGACGCCGCTCGCCCCGGCATGGACGAGCACGTCCTCGCCCGGTTGGATCCGGGCGCGGGAGGCCGCCATGTGCCAGGCGGTGAGGAAGACGAGGGGGAAGGCCGCCGCCACCTCGAAGTCGAGCGTCGTGGGAAGGACGTTGACCCTAGGGACGACGATGAACTCGGCCTGCGTGCCATGCCGGTGCTCGCCGAGGATGCCGAAACTGCGGCAGAGGTTGTCGTCGCCAGCCAGGCACTGGGCACAATGACCGCAGGCGATGCCTGGCTGCAGAAGGACGCGCGTGCCGAGAGCTAGGTCGGTGACGCCTGGGCCGACCTCGGCCACCACGCCGGCGCCGTCGCAGCCGGGGATGAGTGGCAAGGGATAGCGGACCCCAGGGATACCGCGCCGCACCCACAGGTCCAGATGATTGATGCTGGCCGCGTGCAGCTCCACCAGCACCTCGCCGGGACCAGGCTCGGGGCGGGGCAGGTCGCGGAGCTGGAGGGCATCTGGGCCACCGTGAGCCGAGATGAGAATCGCTTTCATCGTGCCTCCAGCCGGAAGAAGGCGCGGGCATTGTCGCGGAGGATGCGCCGCTTGCTTTCCTCGGTGAGCGGCAGCGACCAGAAAACCTCGGCGTTACGTCGCGGCGACGGTACGCCGGGGGCGGGCCAGTCGGTGCCCCAGAGCACCTTGGCGGCGACGCTCTCCAGCTTGGGGAAGTACTCGAGGAGGGCCCGCGGCGGGATGCCGCTCAGGTCCATCCATATGTTCGCATGCCGGCGGAGGAGGAAGAAGCAGGTGTCCATGTAGAGCGGCCGACCGCCGTGGGCGAGGACGATGCGGAGGGAAGGGAAGTCGACGGCGACGTCGTCGAGGGGCATCGGGTCGGCGTAGCGATTGCGCGCCCCGGGGAAGATCGACGTCCCGGTGTGGACGAGGAGCGGCAGGTCAAGGGCGGCGGCGGCAGCGTAGATACGGCGCTGCGACTCGAGGCCATCCAGGTATTCGTTGGCGCGGACGAGTTGGTGCGGCGGGTGCAGCTTGAGCATGCGGATACCCGCCGCAGCGAGCCGCTCGGCGTCGCCCTCCGGGTCCCGGCTCGTGCGCGGGTGCACCGATCCCACGGCGATCAGGCGGTCCTCGTGGCCGCGGACGTAGCGCACGATCCAGGCGTTCGCTTCCTCCGTGAAGCCCATGACCTCGGGGCTCACGTAGTTGACGAGCACCGCGGTCTCGATGCCCTCGTCGTCGAGGAAGCGGAGGAGGCGCCCGGGGTCGCGGGCCATCGCGAGGATGGTCTCGGCGTCGGGGCGCCCGTGCCAGAGCCGCTCGTGCACCGCTGGGTGCAGCATGTGCCAGGGCTGCAGGTGCAGGTGCGCATCGAAGACCGGCGGGAGGGTCAAGGTCACTCCTTGAGATCCACCCACACGGTCTTGAGTTGCGTGTACGACTCGAGCGCAGCCACACCGGACTCGCGGCCGAAGCCGCTCGCCTTGTAGCCGCCGTAGGGCGCCGCGGTGTCGAACATGTTGTAGGTGTTGACCCAGATGGTGCCGGCCTTGAGGGCTCTGGCGAGGCTGTGCGCCTTCTTCACGTCCCGCGTCCAGACGCCCGCGGCGAGACCGTAGGGCGTGGCGTTCGCCTGGGTGACGAGGTCGTCCATGGAGTCGAAGCGCTGCGCCGCGAGCACGGGGCCGAAGATCTCTTCGCGGGCGATGGTCATCTCGGAGTGCACGCCGCCGAAGATGGTGGGCTGGAAGTAGTAGCCGTCGCGGTTCGGGACGTCCGAGCGCGCGCCGCCAAGCAGGAGCGCCGCACCCTCCTTCTTGCCCGTTTCCACGTAGCGCTGCACCGTTTCGAGATGGTGCGCCGAGGCCAGGGGACCGAGACGCGTCTGTGGATCGGCGGGGTCGCCGGGGACGAGCTTGGCACTCCGTTGCACGAGCTTTTCCATGAAGGCGTCGTAGATGCCGGACTCGACGAAGAGCCGCGAGCCCGCGGTGCACACCTCGCCGGCGTTGTAGAAGATGCCGAGCATGGCGAACTTGGAGGCCTGCTCCAGGTCGGCGTCGGCGAGCACGATGTGCGGCGACTTGCCGCCGAGCTCGAGGGTCAGCTTCTTGAGCGTCCCGGCCGCCTGGCGCATGAGCTGTTGTCCGACCTCGGTGGAACCGGTGAAGGCGAGGCCGCTGACACCGGGGTGCTCCACGATGGCCGCGCCGGCCACCGAGCCGCGGCCGGGGATCGTGTTCCATGTCCCGGGCGGGAACCCCACTTCCTGAGCGAGCTCGGCGAGGCGAAGCGCCGAAAGCGGCGTCTCGCTGGCGGGCTTGTGCAGGATGGCGTTCCCCGCTGCGAGGGCGACGGCGAGTTTGCGCGCCGCGAGCAGCATCGGGAAGTTCCATGGGGTGATGAGCCCCATGACGCCGACGGGCTCGCGCAGGGTGTAACAGAGGAAGGGACCGCGGACAGGGACCGTGGCGCCTTCGATCTTGGTGGCGAGCCCGGCGTAATAATGGAAGCAGTCGGCGGTGAGCGGCACATCGATGAGGCGCGCTTCGGCGATGGGCTTGCCGGTGTCGGCGCTCTCGAGGGCCGCCAGATCTTCCAAGTTCTCCAGGATGCGGTCGCCGAGCTTCCACAGCAGCTTGCCCCGCTCGCTCGCCGCCATGCGGCCCCACTTGCCCGCGAGGGCCTCGCGCGCGGCCTGCACCGCCGCGTCCACGTCCTTTGCGTCCGCCTCGGCCACCTCGCAGAGGGGTTTGCCCGAGGCCGGGTTGATGGTGGCGAAGCGCCGTCCCGAGCCTGCGGGACGCCAGGCGCCGCCGATGTGTAGGTCGAGCGGCGGCAATCGCAGCGGTGCGGTCGTGCGCGTCTCGGTGCTCACAGTGTTTCCCTTCTCATGGTCCTGCTCGGGGGTGGATCCATGTCCGGCTCAGCGTTCGATCCATTCGCCCCGGCACGGGTTGACGTCAGCGCCCCGTGAAGCGCGGGGTGCGCTTGTCGTTGTAGGCCCGTATGCCCTCGCCGGCATCCTCGCTCTGAAAAAGTTGTTGCTGCAGCTCGCGCTCGAGGGCGAGGCCCTGCTCGAAACCCACCTCGAGCCCGGTGTGCACGGCGCGTTTGATGGCCCCGACGGCGCGCGCCGCCTTCGCCGGTGGCACGAACTGCCGGGCGTATTCGAGCACCTGCGCGTCGAACTCTTCGGCCGCGAAAACATGATGCACGAGGCCGATTTCTTCGGCCGCTTCGAAGGTGAGCAGCCGGCCGCTCACCATGAGCTCCAGGGCCTGTGCCTTGCCGAGCAGGCGGGCTAGGCGCTGCGTGCCCCCGGTCCCCGGCAGGACGCCGAGGCCTACTTCGGGCAGGCCGACCTTGCCGGCGCCGCGCCGGGCCAGACGGATGTCCGCCGCCAGCGCCACCTCGAGCCCGCCACCCACGCAGTGGCCGTTGAGCGCAGCGATGACCAGCTTCGGCGTCTGCTCCAGCCGGTTGAGCGTCTCGTTCGCGTGCAAGCAGAAGTAGTATTTGTACTGCGGCGTCACCCGCTGCAGCATGCCGATGTCGGCGCCGGCGCAGAAGAACTTCTCACCGCTGCCGCGCAACACGAGGACGTGCACCTGCTCGTCGAAGCGCGCGCGCAGCACGGCATCGTCCAGCTCGCGCATCATCTCGTAGCTATAGCAATTGGCCGGCGGCTCCCGCAGCTCCAGGAAGGCGATGCCGTCCTGCACCCGATAGCCGACGCGCCGGGGGCTCTCGTCGCTCATGCAGCGCTCCCGCGTGCAGAGTGGATCACGCGCCCCAAGTTAGCAGATCGATGGGCTGGCAGTCACTGCCGTGCCGGGCGGTCGCGTGGGGCATGCGCGCGCGTGGGGACCTGTGCGGCGTCAATCCTGCCCGCTGCCGTAATCGTAGACGCCGCGACCCGTCTTGCGGCCCAGGCGGCCGCCTTTGACGTACTGCACCAGGAGCGGCGAGGGACGGAAGCGGTCGCCGAGAGTGCGGTGCAGGTATTCCAGGATCGACAGTCGCGTGTCCAGGCCCACCAGGTCCACCAGCTCGAAAGGCCCCATCGGATGGTTGAGGCCTAGCTTGAGGGCTTTGTCGATGTCCTTGGCGGTGGCCACGCCCTCCTCCAGCATCCGGAAGGCCTCGTTGCCGATGAGAGCGTTGATGCGGCTGGTGACGAAACCGGGCGACTCGCGCACCACCACCGTTTCCTTGCCCAGGCGCTGGCCGACTTGCTCGGCCGTGGCCACGGTGTCGGCGCTCGTCTCCAGGCCCCGCACGATTTCGAGCAGGCGCATCCTCGGGACGGGGTTGAAGAAGTGCATGCCCACCACGAGGGGGCCCCTCTGGGTGACGGCGGCCATCTCGGTGATCGAGAGCGACGAGGTGTTGGAGGCGAGAATCGTCTCCGGCGCGCACAGGCGATCGAGCTCCTCCAGGACCTCGAGCTTGAGATGGATGTGCTCCGGCACGGCCTCGATGACGATGTGCGCGCCGTGGGTGGCTTCACCGAGCACGGTCGTCGTGGTCAACTTCGCGAGCGCCTGCTGCGCTTCGGCTTCGGCGACGCCACCGCGTTGCACCGACCGCGCCACGGACGCACGGATGTCCGCCAGCGCCGCTTGCAACTGCCCGGCATCGATGTCCTGCAGCACCGTCTTGTAACCGCCGAGTGCCGCGACCTGGGCGATACCTCGTCCCATGATCCCGGCGCCCACGACGGCGAGTCGATCTGCCCCCATGTCGATCGTGCCTCCTCGTCGGGTGCAGGCGTGCAGCCCCTCGAGTGGAGGAGGCAATCCTACACCAGTCGCGGGTTTCCGGGAGAAAGGGAGGCGTTGGAAGGGTGGGCAACACCGGTTCGACGGGTGCGCAGGCTTTGCCGGAGCGCGCGGAAAGTCGGGTTGCGAGGGTGCAAACGCGTAGTGCCGACACGAACGCTTGGCCCGAAGGCGGTCGGATCGCGCGGAAACGCTGGTGGCTGGCTGCGGCAAGTGCTGCCGGGTGCGACCGGCCGGGCAGAACATCAGGCAGCGCAACCCCTTCTCACCGTACAAAAAACCAACACCCGAGTATCGATGGACCTGAGGGGCCGGCGGAATCGCAGGATTGCGAGGCGGAGCAGTGGTGCCGGGCCGGTCCCTCTTCCCTGGAACGTGCATTGCACGACCATGGGGAAGACTCCAGGCGCCGACTGGCGCGGCCGGGCATCCGGGGGCCGCGACGGCTCGTAGCCGCGGCCGGGTGAGGGTCGTAGCCACGGCCGGGTGAGCGTCGTGGCCGCGGCCGGGTGGGGCCGGTTCGGAGCGGGTCCGGGGACGTCGCCTGTCGAGTCCCCTCTTTCCACGCCGGAGGCCGGCAATGCGGAAGTTCATCGTCATCGGCCTGATCATCGTTGCGGCAGTCGTCCTCGGTCGCTGGCATTCCACGCGGGAGACGATCTCGGGCTGGAAGGCGTCGCTCGATGGCGGCGTCTCCACCGTCACTGGCGAGGCCACCGTCCAGCGCGGCCAGAAAACGGCGCAAGTGCTCCTCCGCGGCCGCGTCCAGCGCGCCGTGCGCGAGTACCGCGCGCTGAAAGGCGAACAGCCGACATCGCTGGCGGACCTGGTGCGCGAGAACCTGCTGCAGCGCGAGGATCTCGCCGACCCATGGGGTCGCAGCCTCACGCTCGAGCCCTCCGGGACGGGGCTCCGCCTGCGCTGTGCCGGCCCGGACGGCATGTACAACACCGCCGACGATTGGACCCTCGACGTCTGACGCCCGCGCGACGCCGAGACCGGCGCGCTTGACCCCCTTGGGAGCGCCTCCTACTCTGCCACCAGCGGCACGGTGCGCCCGAGAAGAGCGGCGCCAGGGATGCGGCGGAGGAGCGGACATGCCCGATTTCAGTCTCAGCGACGAACAGAAGCAACTACGCGATCTGGCGCACGATTTCGCCGCCCAGGAGATCCAGCCCAGGGCGGCGGAGTACGACCAGAGCGGCGAGTTCCCCTTGCCGATCCTGCGCCAGGCCTGGGAGCTCGGCCTCATGAACACGCACGTGCCGCCGGAGTACGGCGGTCTGGGTCTGGGGGTGCTGGAAGGCTGCTTGCTGGCCGAGGAGACCGGTTGGGGCTGCACCGGCATCGCCACCGCCATGGAAGCGAACGGCCTCGCCGAAGCACCGGTGATCGTGGCGGGGTCGGAGGAGCAGAAGCGGCAGTGGCTCGCCCCCATGGTGGCGGAGTTCAAGCTCGCCTCCTACTGCGTGAGCGAACCCGATGCGGGCAGCGACGTGGCCGGGATCAAGACGCTGGCGCGCAAGAGCGGCGACCACTATGTGCTGAACGGCGAGAAGATGTGGATCACCGGCGCCAACTTCGCGGATTGGTACTTCGTCCTCGCCTACACCGACCCGGCGAAGAAGCATCGCGGCATGTCGGCTTTCGTGGTGCCGCGGCAGACGCCAGGCATCCAGGTGGGGAAGAAGGAGAAGAACCTGGGCCAGCACGCGAGCGACACCCGCGGGGTCAGCTTCAACGACGTCGCCGTGCCCGCTGCCAACCGCCTGGGCCAGGAGGGCGACGGTTTTCGCATCGCCATGGCCGCCTTCGACCACACGCGCCCGGTGGTCTCGGCAGCAGCCGTGGGCCTGGCGCGCCGCGCCATGGAACATGCGGTGAAGTACGCCAAGGAGCGCCATGCCTTCGGCGTTCCCATCGCCAAGCACCAGGCCATCGCCTTCATGATCGCCGACATGGCGAAGGACATCGAAGCGGCGCGCCTGCTCGTCTG
>DASRJW010000138.1 GCA_035649275.1 Candidatus Krumholzibacteriia bacterium | reverse complement strand
AGATGTGCCCGTCACCCGGTCCGCCGCTCCGGTCGATGGCCATCCATTCCTTGTCGCCTCCGAAAGCGGGAACCGGGCCGACCCAGCTCGCACCACCGTCGGTGCTGCGGAAGAGCTGGCAGAAGAAACCCGAGGGCGGGCTCTGCACATTGACGCCGAGCGTCATGTAGTAGAAGACGCCGTCCGCATCCACGGCCGTGACCGGATCGCTGCGGAACTCTCCCGGCTGCACCGCTCCCGAAAACACCCAGTTCCGACCGCCGTCCCGGCTGTAGGCCCAGCCGTTTTGCCGAAAGTCCGAGGCGACGTTGTCGAACTGCCGCCAGCCAATCACCATGCGATTGGGTGCGTGCGGATCGACCGCGAGGCACGGCTCGTTGGCGGCGTCGCCAGGGATATTGAGGCCGCAGGCGTCCGTGTTCGCCTGGATGCTGACATAGGGTCCCACAGAAGGCGCCGCGAGCTGCGGCCGGTATTCTGGTGGCGGCGTGCCCGGACCGGGCATGTATGGATGCCGCGGCCGCTCCGCCTCGGCATGACGCGTGCTTTGGTCCACGGAATGATCGGCGGCTGGCGTTGCAGCGAGCGACAGGGACGATGCCAGGAGACCGGCGAAGGTGGACAGGCGAAGAGGTGTGCGTTCCCCGATTCCCCGACGCCTTCCCAGAATGGTGCACATGGTGCTCCCTTCCCTCGAATCGGCGGTGTCTCGGTCGCAGCGAATTCCGTGCCGGCGTCAGGACAGCGGCAGCGTCTGAGCCCCCGGTGGACTGCACCGCGCGGTCCGGTTTAGACTTCCGCCTCTTCCGCCGGTCCCATCCGGCCACCCGGAGGTCCACGTGAGCCAGGACATCTACGATGTGAAGCGGCATATACGCGACCGCGCCCACCTCCAGTCCATGGAGGAGTACAAGCGGCTCTACCGTCTTTCCATCGACAGTCCGGAGTGGTTCTGGAGCGAACAGGCCAAGACGCTCGATTGGTTCCACCCTTGGCACAAGGTCTTCGACGCCGATCTGGAAGAGATCGATTTCGCCTGGTTTTCGGGAGGGCGCCTGAACGCCTGCTTCAACTGCGTGGACCGCCACATGGAAACGCACGCCGACCGCACCGCCCTCATCTGGGCCGCCGACGAACCGGGCGTCTACCAGCACATCACCTACCGCGACCTCAAGCACAACGTCTGTCGCTTGGCCAACGTCCTCCGCGTCCACGGCGTGCGCAAGGGAGACCGGGTTTGCATCTACATGCCCATGATCCCGGAAACGGTGTACGCCATGCTCGCCTGCGCCCGCATCGGCGCGGTGCACTCCGTGGTCTTCGGCGGCTTCAGCGCCGAATCCCTCCGCGATCGCATTGTCGACGCTAACTGCCGGGTGCTGCTCACGGCCAACGAGGGCCTGCGCGGCGGCCGCCGGATCCCGCTCAAGGCCATCGCCGACCGCGCCATCGAGGGCATGGCGTCGGTAGAGACCGTTCTCGTCGCCCGGCGCACCGAGCACGCGGTGCCGATGCAGGCAGGGCGCGACTTCTGGCTGGACGAGGAGATGCAGAAGCAGCGCTCCACCTGCACGGTCGCCTGGATGGACGCTGAGGATCCGCTCTTCATCCTTTACACCTCGGGGAGCACTGGCAAACCCAAGGGCCTCCTGCACACCACCGGCGGCTACCTGGTGTACGCCGCGCTCAGCCACCGGCTGGTGTTCGACTACCACCCGGGCGACATCTACTGCTGCGCCGCCGATGTCGGCTGGATCACTGGACACAGCTACATCGTCTACGGGCCGCTCGCCAACGGCGGCACCACGGTGATGTTCGAATCCGTGCCCACCCACCCCGATCCGGGTCGCTACTGGCGCATGGTCGACGATCTCGGCATCCAGATCTTCTACACCGCACCGACTGCGCTCCGGGCCATCGCGCAGGCCGGGGACGAGTGGGTGCAGCGTTACCAACGCAAGAGTTTGCGCATCCTGGGCACGGTGGGTGAACCGATCAATCCCGAGATCTGGCGCTGGTACCACGACGTCGTCGGCGAGGGGCGCTGCGCCGTGGTGGACACCTGGTGGCAGACGGAAACCGGCGGCATCGCGATCACCCCGCTCCCGGGCGTGACGCCAACGAAACCGGGCTCGGCGACCTTGCCCTTCTTCGGCGTCCAGCCGCTCGTCGTCGATCCCAACGACGGCCGGGTACTGGAAGGGAACGGCGTTTCCGGCGCCCTCTGCCTGGGCTCGCCCTGGCCCGGCCAGGCGCGCACGGTGTGGGGGGATCATCAGCGTTTCAAGGAGCAGTACTTCTCGCGCTTCAAAGGCATCTACTTCACCGGCGACGGCTGCCGGCGCGACGAAGACGGCTTCTACTGGATCACCGGGCGCATCGACGACGTGCTCAACGTCGCCGGTCACCGTCTGGGGAGCGCAGAGATCGAGAGCGCTCTCGTGGCCCACGACGCCGTGGCCGAGGCCGCCGTCGTCGGCTTTCCCCACGCGATCAAGGGCCAGGGCATCTACGCCTACGTGCTGCTGGCGGCGGGCTACGACGACCGCGAACCCGAGCAACTCCAAGGGGCGCTGAAGGAGCAAGTGCGCCACGCCATCGGCGCCTTCGCTTCCCCGGACGTGGTGCACATCGCCAGCGGCCTCCCCAAGACCCGGAGCGGCAAGATCATGCGCCGCATCCTGCGCCAGATCGCAGCCGGGCAGTACGACGGCATGGGGGACACGAGCACCCTCGCGGATCCCGATGTCGTCGATCGACTCATCCAGGAACACAAAGCGACGACGGCGACGGCGAGCTGAAACAGACTTTCGTTGGCACCCGGCGCAGGTGGCTCACTCGAGCGACTCGGCGGTTCTGAAGCCAGCGAAGACGTCGCGACGGTCGCGGGTGTAGAAGTTGCGCCAGGTATCGCGCAGCAGCCGGGCGCGCGTCGCCCAGCAGCCGCCCCGGAGCACCATGTGCTTGCCGTCGAACCAGGGCGCCGAGTACTCCTTGTAGGGATCCTCGACAAAACCCGGGTAGGGAGCGAAGGGAGTGGAGGTCCATTCCCAAACGTTCCCCCACATTTGCCGGCAGCCGAAAGCACTGTCGCCGAGGGGCAAAGCGTCGGCGGCGATGACGCCGCGGCGAGCACCATCGAGATTGGCGTGTTCCGGCGTCGGATTTGCCTCGCCCCAGGGGTGCGGGCGCTTCGCGGCCGCGAGCACTCCGGCGCCTCGACTCCCCGACGCGGCTGCCTCCCACTCTGCTTCGGTCGGCAGGCGTTTCTTCGCCCAGCGGCAGTACGCCGAGGCTTCGTACCAGTTCACGTGGATGATGGCCTGCTCCGGCGCGAGCGGCTGCCAGCGGTCGAAGAGGCGCCGTTCCCAGCCACCCGCCGTGCGCCGCCAGTACACCGGATGCGCCGCCGCCGCGGCTTCGCGCCAGGCCCAGCCTTCTTCCTCCCAGAACTCGCGCCGCTCGTAGCCGCCTGCATCGACGAAGGCGGCGAACTCGCCTTCGCTCACCGCCGTCCGCGCGATCTTGAACGGCTGCAGCTGCACCGGGTGTCCCCACTTCTCGTTGTCGAAGACGAAGGGTGTCCCGGGCGCTGCCCCGAGAGTGAAGGTGCCGCCCGGGACTTCCACCGCACCGGCTGCCGCGGCCGGCGCGGCGGCCGGGAGCGGCGCCGGCGACGTGAACCGGGGCGCTGGGTAGCCGAGGGTCTGTCGTGTGTAGGTGAAGGCTTCGTCGTGCATGTCCTCGTGGTAGAGGACGAGACGGTGGAAGTAGGCGGACTTCGCGTTCAGGGGCTCGGCATGGAGCGCTTCGAGAGCGCGCTCCAGCTCGGTCCCCATGTAGCGCAGCGTTTCGGCGCGGGTCGGGAGCGGCAAATCCCAACGTATGTCGTGCGCTACCTTGAAGGAGTCGTAGAGGGCGTCGGCGTCGGGGCGGGAGAGCGCGAGCCCGCGCAGGTGCCGTAGGACCCAGTGCGACTGGAACCAGGCCAGGTGCCCGATCTCCCAGAGCATCGGGTTCACGATCGCGAGACGCGGGCCGAGGAGCTGCTCGTCGCTCAAGTCCTCGACCAGATCCAGCGTGCGCTGGCGCGCCTCCTGCAAATCGCGCTCGATCGACTCGACGGTCAGGCCGGTGTCCGGACCCTCTCGCCTGTTGGAGCCTCGCCGGCTCGTGGTCGTCACTTCGTTCTCCTCGCCGACTCTCGGCTTCTCGCGCGGCTCCAGACCCTGTTCCATCTTGGGAGTAGCGGCCGCGAGCCGATGCCGGTATCCTTCCCGATCGTGCTGCAGATTACAATGGTCACGCCCTCTTTGCCGGCCGCACACAATGGCAACGGCGTCACCGTAGCCCGCTGGGCCCAGCGGCTGCGCGAGCTCGGTCATCGCGTCCGCATCGTTTCCCGCCAGAACTCCCGGCGCTCCCGCGCGGGAAGCTCCGGTGACCTGAGCGGTGACCTTCTGATCGCCCTTCATGCCAGCAAGACCGCCGCGGCGGCGCTCCGTTTCGCCCGCAGCGGCCGCCCCTTCGTGACCGCCCTCACGGGCACCGATCTGTACCGGGATCTGCGACGGTCCGCTCGTGCCCAGGAAGTGTTGCGCCGCTCCTCGGCCCTCGTCCTCCTCCAACCGCTCGGCCTCGAGAGCCTCCCCCAAGGGGTCCGAAGAAAAGTCCACGTGATCCTGCAATCGGCACAAGCTCCTCGGCGCCGGCGGCGGGCTGGCGCCGATGGCCGTTTCGATGTCGCGGTGCTCGGACACATGCGGGCGGTGAAGGACCCGTTACGGGCGGCGCTGGCGGCGCGGCGCTTGCCGTCGGAGTCGCGGCTTCGCATCGTCCACGCCGGGCGGGCGCTCACGGACTCGTTCGCTCGCCGGGCGCGCCGGGAAATGCAGCGCAACCGGCGCTATCGCTGGCTCGGTGACTTGTCCCATGCATCGGCGCTTCGACTGCTGGCGAGAAGCCAGGGCCTCGTTCTCAGTTCGCGCCTGGAAGGCGGGGCGAATGTGCTCTCCGAGGCCGCGGTGGCCCACGTCCCCGTGCTCGCCTCGCGGATCCCCGGCAGTCTCGGCCTCCTGGGGTACGACTACCCGGGTTATTTCGAGGTGGGCGACACCGACGGCCTCGCCACCTTGCTGCAGCGCCTAGAGAGTGATGCTGCGTTCAGGGCCGACCTCCGCCGTCGACTGCGACGGCTGGCGCCGCGCTTCAGCCCGGCCCGCGAGCGCGCCGCCTGGCGAGCACTGTTGTCCCAGGTTCTCGGGCCGGCGGCGGCGTCGCCGCGTCGTCCCCACCGCTCGGGGACCCCCTGATTCCAAATTCGCGTCGTCCCCTAGAGCACCCATGCGGAGCGCCAGCCCAGAGCAACGACCCCGCCCGGCGGCTCCCCACTGCGCCCGTGCTTCCCCCGCGTCCCGGGTGTTAGGATCGATGCCTCGAGGCGGTTCCGATTCCACACCCGATCCTGTCGTGGAGGGAACTCATGCGACGCCCCATTCTCGCTCTGCTTGTTCTACTCCTGGCTCTTGGCACCAGCGCGCTGGCACAGGAGCACCCGGAACACCCGAAGTCGGCGCAGGAGCACCCAAAGACGGAAATGACCCTGGACACCTTGGCCGAGGCGATCACCGCCTACATCCAGAACGATGCGAAGCTGAAGGGTGGTGCCTTCCTCATCCTCGATCCGCAGACGAAGGGGGTCCTGCAGCTGACGCTGGTCCAGGTGCACAAGGAGCGTCTGGCGTCCCTGGGGAACGGCGTCTATTTCGCCTGCACGGATATGAAGGCAACGGACGGCACGGTCTACGATCTCGACTTCTTCATGAAGCAAGGCGAAAAGGGCATCGAAACCACCGAGGTCGCCATCCACAAGCAGGCCGGCAAGCCGCGTTACAACTGGAAGGAAGAGAACGGGACATGGAGCAAGGTGAAGATCTGAGCCGCCACGCACCCACGGGTTTCCCACTGTCGAGGGAGGCGAGAATGCATCCGCGCCGTTCGATTCCTGCTGTCGCCTTGTGGCTCGCCGTGTCGCTGCTCGGCTGCGCCGCCAAGCAGGCCCAGCAGCAGGAAGACACGGCGGCCCGCACCTTTCTCTTCACCTATTCGTTGGTGGTGAACGACATCCCCGAGGGCGCCCACACCCTGTCCCTCTGGGTTCCCGTGCCCCGGACCGACCGGCATCAAGAAGTGCTCGATCTGCAGGTGACCTGTCCTCTCGAGTATCAGATCACGCAAGAGAAGCATTACGGCAACCGGGTGCTGCACCTGAGCGCGAAGGCTCCACTGCCTCGGACGTTGGAGCTCCAGTTCGCCGCCCGGGTGGCGCGCCAGGCCTACAACGTGCTCTCGGACAAGCACGCGGGCGCCGACCCTAGGCCCCCGGAAGCCGATGACCTGCAAGCGAACGCCCTCGTGCCGATCGACGGAATCATCGCTTCGCTGGCGAGCCAGGTGACGCGCGACGCCACCACGCCGATCGACAAGGCCCGCGCCATCTACGATTACGTCACCACGACCATGACCTACGACAAGAGCGGCCAAGGCTGGGGGCGCGGCGACGCGCTCTACGCCTGCGACGCTCGCAAGGGCAACTGCACCGACTTCCACTCGCTCATCATCGGTCTGGCCCGGGCGAGCGGCATCCCGGCGCGCTTCGTCATGGGCTTCCCGCTGCCGGAGGACAAGACCTCCGGGGAGATCCCGGGATACCACTGCTGGGCCGAGATGTACGTGGAGGGCATCGGCTGGCTGCCGGTGGACAGCTCCGAGGCGAGCAAGCATCCGGAGAAGCGCGAGGCCTTCTTCGGCGGCCTCGACGCCAACCGCGTCGAGTTCACCCGCGGGCGCGACCTGCAGCTCGAGCCCCCCGCCGCGACGCGGCTCAACTTCTTCGTCTATCCGTACGTCGAGGTGGACGGAACGCAGCACGAGCAGGTGCAGCGGAGCTTCTCCTTCTCCGAGCTCAAGACGTAAAGGAGCTGCTAGCGAGCAAGAGGTGATGCTCATGAAGGCGCGCGACGTGGGCCGACTTGGGGGATCTCTCTGGGCACTCGCTCTCACCACCACAGGCTGTGGCCTCGCTTACCCAGGCGTCGCGGTTCTGCTCGCGGGAGGCGGAGGCGGTGGCGGTCACCCCGGGCACCGTGGTGCAGGTCACCTGCGACGATCCCATCCTGGCCGAGTGGCACGATGATTGGACGCTGCAGAGCGCGACCTGGTCGGCGCCTTCGCTCCAGGCCTCCGGAGCCATCGTGGTGGAGCCCACGGCGAACTATGTCGTTCCCCCGACCTATGGCAGCATCGTGACCGACGCCGGCTTCTCGGCGCACGTGATGCATCTCGACGTGGCGAGCTTGGCTCGCACGAGCCTCCTTCTCACCGGCATCTTCGACCGCGGCTCGCGGCTCGTCGGTTGCGTGAAGGGAGTGCGGGTCACCACCGTCGAGACCTTGCCTTTGGGGAGCGGCCCCCGCTACCTCGTGCCGGCCGATCCCGTGGGTCTCGACTTCACTGCCCTTTCCGCTCCGGATCTACACGTCTATTGCATTGAGGCTCCGGTCCCCGCCAAGGCTCCCACCTGGGCACAGGTCAAATGCCGGTATCGATGATCCGTGCCGTGTCGGGTTGGTAGGCCAGGCGCAGCGGGGCTCGCGACGAGAGCACCCTGTCGCTCAGCGACGGGAGAGAGCGTGGAGCGCTTCCGCTCGCGTCTCGTAGAGCTCGAGCGGCGGCTTCACCAGGTTGAGGATGCTCGACCACACCTTTTGGATGCGCTCGTTGACGCTGCAGAGGCAGAACTGCACGTCGCTGCTCACCGCGCTCCGGTGCACCGAGGCAAGGACGCCGAAGGGCATGCTGCTCATGTAGGAAGTGCGGGCGAGGTCGAGCAGGATCTTCTTCTCCCCGTCGTCCACCAGCTTCCGCAGCGCGTTGCGGAGATCCTCCGTCTCCTTGCCCCCTTTGAGCATTCCTTCGGGAATGACCACGACCACGTCTCCCAGACGCTCGACGTCCAGCCCCATGCGTTCTCCTTCGGCTCAGAAGCGTCCCTCATCGCGGACTTGCCCAGCATATCAGCTTTGGCAAGCAGGAGCCGGACCCGGAAGTCGGCGAACACCCCAACTGCTTGGAATCACTGCATTCCGACCGGCTCGCTAGCGCTGGACGACGAGCTTCTGCTGCAGCAACCGGCTGCCGAGGTGGGCTTGAATGAAGTAGACACCGGCGGGAACGCGCTGACCGGCGGCATCCTGCAAGTCCCAGCGCACCTGGTAGCGCCCAGCCGGGTGGACGTCCTGAGCCAAGGTGCGCAGGCGCTGGCCGCGGACATTGAAGACCGCGATCTCCACTGGTCCCCCCGCGGAGAGTTCGAAGGCCAGGGTGGCGAACTGGCCAGCCGGATTGGGCATGATGCGTTCGAGTCGCGTGAAGGTCGTCACCTCGGCGCCCTCGGTCGTTGCCGTCTTCGCTGCAGGGCCAGCACCACGGATTTCCACGGCGATGGCGGACCAATCCGTCGTGCCATCGAAGGTGCCGTCGAACGTTTGCGAACTCGCGGCGGCCTGGCGGTCGACGACGGCCACTCCCGCCACGCTGCCGCTCGCGCCGTGGTGGAACTCCGCCCGCTCCGTCCAACCGCTCCCTGGTGTGTGGGCATGATCCCGACACGAGATGGCTCCGAAGAGCGTCATGCCAGTTTGCGTGGAAGCCGGGAAGGAATAGGACGGCGTGTCGATGCCGTTGCTGCAGGCCGCGCCCACACCGTTCGTGTTCCCCGAGACAACGTTCCCGATGGGTGACGAGGCATTGCTCCCGGCATAGCGGGCCACTGCGATCGTGGCGCCTTGTGGCGAAGAGGCGAACGTTGCCGTCACGCTGCTGGGGTTCGGTGTGCCGCGGGCCATCCAGATCTCGATGCCGGTCTGGCCACGGCCACCGCACTGGGCTCGGACAAGGGACCAGCTGAGACCGAGACCGCTGACGCCGGTGACGCTACGGCTCGGCTTGGTGCCGATGCAGGCGAGGAAGAGATCTCCCGCGACACCGCTCACCGTGCCGGTGGTGGACACCGTGGCCAGAGCTATGGAGCCACCCGTCTGCACGTCCCTGAAGGTGACAGGTCCCGAACCAGAACCAGAGCCGCTCACGGAGAGCGCCACCGTGGTCTCGACGCTCTGCAGGCTGGCGTCCCTGGCGCGGTAGGTGAACTGGTCCGAGCCGCTGAAGCCCGCACTCGGCGAATAGGTGAAGGAACCGTCGCTGCGCAGCAGCAGGCTGCCATGCGCCACATTCGCGCCGAGCACCGCCGTCAGGGCATCTCCGTCGGCGTCGCTGTCATTCCCGAGCACGCCCGGAGCGGGGATGTCGAGACTGCCGCCGCTCTGGACGGTGTAGCTCTCCCCCGCCGCCACCGGTGCGTCGGGCTGGGACGTCACGGTGAGGGCGACGTTGGCCTGGTCCGTGCCCCCCCGGCCATCCCGCGCTTCGTAGGTGAAGGCATCGCTGCCGTTGTAGTTGGCCTGCGGCGTGTAGGTGAAGGCACCGTTGCCCTGCAAAGACAGGCTGCCGTGGGCGGGGGAGGTGACCACCACCGCGGTCAACGGATCGCCGTCGGGGTCGTTGTCGTCGCCGAGCACTCCCGGTGCCGTGACGCTGAGAACGTTGTCCTCGACCACGGTATAGCTGTCGTTGCTCGCCACGGGGGGCGAGTTGCTCGGAGTGGAGCTCTGCAGGTCCAGCACGAGCTGCGGCGGATTCGTTCCTTCCTTCGAGCTGTAATAGCCGCTGTCGGTGGCCGGGCTCTGCAGCGCCAAGCTGTAAGTGCCGTTGCCGGCGATCGCGGCGCTGACGTCGAACTCGATCCAGGTGCCCGTCGCGGTGCTCCCGAGCGAGGCGAGCGCCGGCGCGGTGATGCTGGGGGCGTTGCTCCCGTTCAGACCCGACTCCTGCCACGCCGTGGACGTACCTTCATAGTTGTTCGAAACGGAATGCACGGTGCCGGCGACGCTCGTGGCATCGGTGACGAAAAGACGCAGGTGAGCAGCCTGTACGGCGCCCACGCCGGAGATCTGGAACTTGAGATAGGCGTGGTAGATGCTGGCGTCCGCTTTGACGCGCAGCTCCGTCGCGCTTCCAAAGTTGCTCGTGCTCCCCACCAGGATGTGGGCGTCGGCGACAGGCGTGAGGACGACGGTGCTTCCGGGCGGGGTGCTGCCGCCGTCGTCGTCACGGATCGTCCCCAGGCCCTGTCCGTCGGCCAGCGTGGCGTTGCTCGGACTCGAGAGGTTCACGAAGAAGGTCTCGTCGGTTTCGTCGACGGTATCGCCCTGGATCACCACGGAGACGGTCCTCGAGGTCGTGGAGCCGCTGAACGAGAGCGAGCCGGACGTCGAGGTGTAGTCCTGGCTCGATTGCGCCGACCCGTTCGCCGTCGCGTAGTTCACGCTCACACTCGTGCCACTCGGATTGGCCAGCGTCACCGTGAACACGGCGTTCACCGTGCCCGCATTCCCTTCATCGACGCTGGCATCGGAGATCGTGAGCGTCGGGGGCGGCCCGCTCGTGCAAGGGGGCCGGGACACGGGGCTCGAGTGGCTGTCCCATGGATTGCGCAGGAACACGAAGTCCGTCAACGACAGCGGCGCCGTCACCTGCACCGGGATCTCATTCCCTCCCGCCTCGACCTGTACGCGCGTGACGTTGCTGGCGGAGAAGGGCTTGTCCTTGATCCAGCTGTGGCCGTCTCCGTGGATGAAGAGAATGGGCTTGGCGAAGGTCTTGGCGGCGCTGACGAAGGGGGTGAAGAAGGTGCTGCGATTGCCCCCGGGGCCGGCCTGAGCGACAATGACGGCGCCGCGCACGTTGGCAACCTGCTGCTGCAGCTGTTGGCTCACCCAGCTGGCGTCGTTTTGCATGATGGTGCTGGAGTTGCTCCCGCCCACGAGGTTGATGCCGACGAAGAGGATCCCCTTCTTGACGAAGGCGAAGTTCTCCCGGCGCCCGCTCTGCCGCGACGTGGAAGACGAGCAGGGCCAATTCAATTCGAGATCCAAGAAGTACCTGTTCCAGTAGGTCATGCCTGTGGATGGGCTCGAGCAATCGGTGGTCTCGTTGTCGCCCGGGACGATGTACGCCGGCACGTCGGAGGATTTGAGAATATCGGCGACGGTACGGTAACGCGACTCGGAACAGCTCTCGCTGCCCGACTTGATGTCGCCTACATGGAACAACAACTCCGAGGGACTGAAGAGATTGTGCTCGTCGACCTGCTCTTGGAAGACGGTCACTTCGCTGTTGCTGTAAGGGATGTCGCCGGTGACCGAGAAGATGATGGTCTCGTTGGCTTCGATGGACCTGGAGCCGCCGGTTGCATCCCCTGCTCCCCAAGCGCGCGCACCCAGCAGCGTGCAAGGCAGAAACACGAGTGTGCAAACCAGCAATGCGCGTGCGGCGCGCGATCCGCGCTCCCGGCAATGCTGCGCCGTCCCGTAGCTGCTGGGCATGATTGCCGACGCCATGGCTTATTTTTGCATGATGCCCAGAGATTTCGCAACAATAACGATTGGGTCATTTTGCGCAGCACAAAAACATATGACAAAGGGGAACAAACGAATTGCGAAAAATCACCCGAGGTCGTACTCGAGCTGCCAAACGGCAACGAACCTCAGTAGCGCCAAGACGCCTTGGCGTAGACGCCGCGCTGCACCTCGGTGGCTCTGGAGCTGGTGATGATGCCGCGGAACTCCGGGTGCTTCGGCTCGAGGAGATTCTGCCCGGTGACGCAGAGCTGCACTTGCGGGGCCGCACGCCACTCGAGTCGCAGATCCAGCCGCGTGTAGGCGGGAACGGCCGGGAGTCGCAGCGCCTCGACGCCGGGCAGCTCGCTCACGTAGTAGACCGCGGCGTCTAGGTCCAGGCGCTGGGGCAAATCGAGCTGCAATCGGACCTGGAACTGGTGCTCCGGATCGTTGGCCTCGGCGGCGTCGCTACTCCTGTCCAGGCTGGACGGATCGCGGTCGATGTCCACCTCGAGCCGGGTGTAGCCGGCGTGGAAACGCACGCGCTCCGTCGCCTGCCAGTGCGCGACCACCTCCACTCCCCAGGTGCGGGCCGAGCCGAGGTTGGCAAAGCGAAGGGGATGGAGGACATGCGCAGGGGGCGGCGTGCCTTCGCTGCGGGGGGACTCGGGCTCCACCGTGACCAGCTGGTCGTAGTCGTTGTAGAAGGCTGCCGTATCGAGGAAGAACCACGGCACCGGCAGCAGGCGGAAACCCGCCTCCCAGGCGAGGAGCTCGTCCGATTCGAGTTCCGGGTTGCCGGTGAGCGCGATGAGGTGCAGCGTCGTGTCCTGGAAAGCGCCGACGACCAGGCGCACGTCGGACTCGACCCGCGTCGGCGTGCGCACGGCGCGCGACACGGCGCCCCACGCGGTGAGTTGCGAGTCCGGTGTGGCGAGCAGCCGCACGCTCGGCTGGACCTCGAACCCGGTGTATTCGTTGTGCTCGAATTTCGATCCCAGCGTGAGCCGGAGCCTCTGGGGAACGAGAGCGATCTCGTCCTGGAGGAAGGCGCTGAAGAGATCGTCGCTGCGTTGCGGCGGCTGGAGACTGAAGACGAAGTTGTTGCCGATGTCGTCTCGTGTCAGCCTGTAGCCCAAGCCCCACACCAGCTGCTGCCGGCTCGCCACGCCGAGCTCGTGCTCGAAGTCGAAATCCAGCGTGTTGCGTTCCTCATCCAGGAGAGGGCCCCGGCGCTCGGTGCGATCGAAGGTGCCCTGCAGCGTCGTGCGCGAGCGCGGCGACTGCGCCTGGACCCACCTGCCCAGGAAGTGTCCACCGCCGACCTCGGTGGTGCTTTCGGTAGTGGCGACGAAGGGCGGCGAGGGCGTCGCGAGCGTCATGGTGTTCCCCATGTCGCCGGCGTAGATTTCCCCCTGGAACGACAGCAGGTGGGTGGCTCCCAGCGCCCAGTCCAGGCCGAAACCACCATGTCCGAGGTCCCAGCCATCGGCAGCATCCTGTCCGTCCGGTTCGACGAAATCGTCGTGTTCGTGGTACTGCACCCAGGCCTTGGCGTGGAGTCCCGTGGCGATCCGCCCGCTATAGCGCGCGTTCCCCATGAAAAGCTCCTCCGTGCCTCCACCCGCGCCGACGGACCAGCCCTGAATCTGCGCGGCGCTCTTGGTGCGGATATTGATCACGCCATTGACGGCGTTGGCCCCCCACAAGGTGGCGCCCGGACCACGGATGATCTCGATACGATCGATGTCTTCCAGCGGGACGTCCTGAACGTCCCAATAGATGCCGCCGAAGAGCGGCGTGTAGATGCTGCGGCCGTCGATCAGCGCCAAGAGCATGTTCGCGAACACGCCGTTGAAGCCCCGAGCTGTGATGGCCCACTGGCTGGCGTTGGTCCTGGCGACCTGCAGGCCGGGGACGAGGCGCAGCGCTTCGGCAACGCTGGTGGCGCCGCTCCGGCGCAGATCCTCGGCGGTGAGGACGTAGATCGCCGCCGCCGCCTCGAACAACGGCTCCTCGCGGCGGGAGACGCTCGTGACCTCGATCTCCATCAGCTCTTCCAGGCTGAGCTCGGAGAGATCCTTGGGTAGAGTTCCCTGGGCCGGCGTTTCTTGGGCGCCCAACCTCGGCAGGCGAGCCGCCGCAAGGAGCAGCAAGGCGAGAACCATCGGGGTGATCCGAGACTTCCAGCCCCTGATGTGCGGGCGCAGCGATGGGCTCGGGGTTCCGGCGCAGGACTCCATGCTCCTCCGGGGCCGGGGCGTCTCGATTCGAATCGGCCGAGGGAGACAGCTCAACGCCGGAGGAGAAGGAGCTTCTTGGTGTCTTGCACCCCGGCCGCCGACAGGTGGACGAAGTAGATCCCTCGGGCCGCGGGCGTTCCGGCGGCGGTCCGGCGCTCCCACCGGCGCGTATATTCGCCGGCAGCGTGCCATTCCTGCGCCAGGACTGCAACGTGGCGTCCGGTGACGTCGTAGACGTCCAGCCGGGCCGTGGCTCCGAGCGGACCGATACGATAGTGGACGCGCACGGGGCCGCCGTTGGCGGGCTCGAAGGCGGCGACGATGGCCGTCGGCACCATCCACTCCGCGCCGGTCCCGCTCGTCTTGGGGTCCATGTCGTAGGCCCCCATGTCGACTTCGGCCGTCCCGTTCAAGTTGCCGTCGACGATGCGGGGGTGGCCATCCAGATCCGTCGTCGAGCCGACCGGCACCGCGGCATTGTTGCCCGCGTCGACGCAGGGCGAGAAGGTCTGGAGACGGAAGTTGCCGCCGAGAGGGGCGACGAAGAGCGGATCGACGGCAAGGTTGCCGGTCCCTGCGAAACCGCCCTCGATGTCGCTGTAGGTGACTTGGGCCAGCGGACCAACTGCCGTAGAGTTGTTACCCCAGAGGATCGAGTTGACGACGGTGGGACTGCCGAGAATGCCGCCGCCTGTGCCGGCGGGCTGCCCGGCTGGACCGGCCGGCGCCGCGAGGTTGGCGGCCACGGTGCAATTGACGACCTTGCTGTCGACCAACCCACCATGCCAGGCGGCGCCGTCGCCGCCGCGCCCCGGGCTCGGCAACGGCAGGCCGGAGCCGAAACCTGCGGCGCCGCCTTGTCCGGTCTGGTTGCCTGCGAACAAGCAGTTCACCGCTTCCACCATCGATTCGTTGTAGAGACCGGCGCCGTCGCCGCCCCTGCCGCCGTTCTCCCCGAACGTCTGGCAGCCAAGAGGCGGCACACACACGACCGAGCTTCCACCTTGGCCGCCGGCGCCGCTCGTGTTCCCGGTGACGATGCAGTTCGTGAGCTTGACCGCACAGCCCAGGCCGACGTGGATGCCGCCGCCGGAACCCCCGTGACCTCCGGAGCTCCCGCCGGGGCCGGAAGCGCTGACGTAGCCGGCGCCGCCGGCGCCGGTGTGGTTGGCATCGATGGTACAGCGCAGGAAAGTCGGCGCCCCGCTGGTGACGTAAGCGCCGCCGCCGTCGCCGCCGTCGCCCCCTGGCACACCGGAGGTACCGGCGGCACCCTGGCCCGTGCCGTTGTTCACCACGATGCAGTCGGCGATGGTCACGTTGCTGCCGGAGACATAGATGCCGCCACCGGCGCTCGCGTGGAAACCGCGCGTGATGGTGAAACCCTCGAGGCGGGCGCTGGGTGGCTCGGCGCCCGTGAAGACGAAACCGCGGCCGGCGTTGCCGGCGTCGATAAAGCACGACGCGGGGCCGCCGGCGGAGCGCACGACGATGTTCTTGCCGCCGAACGAGAGGTCGCGGTTACCGGCGCCGGTGTAGGTCCCGTTCGCGACCAGAACCGTGTCGCCGGGGGCGGCAGCAGCGATCCCGGATTGGATGGTGGTGTGCTGGCCAGGAACCTGGATCACCGCGGCGAGAAGCCCGCCCGGAGAGAGCGTGACAGAGGCGATGAGCGCGGCGCCGGTGACGGAACGGCGGCACGCGGCGAGCGCTGCCAAGGCTGGCATATGGATCGACCTCCGCGGAGATAGTACCAGGGGGCCGCTCGGGCAGGCATTAAGGCTTCTTCATGAAGCGCGGTGCCAGAGGAGCGGCGGGCATCGGGTCGCGCCTCTAGCCGTCCTCGTTGTCATCGGGCAGACGCAGGCTGTAACCGGTGCCACGAATCGTGTGTAGCAGCTTGAGGGAGAAGCCGCCATCGACCTTGCTGCGCAGACGCGAAATGTGGACGTCGACGACGTTGGACATGGGGTCGAAGTTGTATTCCCACACGTGCTCCATGAGCATCGTCCGGGTCACGATGTTTCCGGCGTGCCGCATGAGGAATTCCAGGACCTCGTATTCCCGGTGGGTCAGGTCCAGCTTCTTCCCACCCCGGCCGACTGCGTGACGCAGCTGATCGACTTCGAGGTCCGCCAAGCGCAGCACCGTAGGCGTCGCCGGACCCTGACGGCGAAGCAGGGCTCGCAGGCGTGCCAGCAGCTCCTCGAAGTGGAAAGGTTTGGTCAAGTAATCGTCGGCCCCGGCGTTCAAGCCAGCCACTTTGCTCTCCACGTTGCCCTTGGCAGTGAGGATCAGGACCGGCGCAGAGTTCCCCGCCTGCCGCAGCTCACGCAAAACCTCCAGGCCGTTCCGACCGGGGAGCAGCAGGTCGAGGACGATGGCGTCGTAGGACTGTGTCTTTGCCAGGTGCAGGGCATCTTCGCCGTCGGCCACCACGTCCACGGCAAACTGCTGCTCCTTCAGTCCGCGCCGGATGAAACCGGCCACCCCGGTGTCGTCCTCGGCGACCAAGATCCTCATCGTACCTCTGTCCGCCGGCGGCGGTCTCCTTCAGGCCAGTTGACGATCGATGTGCTCGATCAGCTCCCCGGCTCGCACCGGCTTCGAGATCCAAGGCAGCCCCGCGACGCCGTGGGTTCTTTGCTGGTCCTGCCCGCTGGCGGTGAGCAGCAACACCGGAACGCGACGCAGTTCGTCGCGGGCGCGGAGAGCCTTGAAGATCTCCTCGCCTCCCATCTCCGGCATGACGAGATCCAGGAGGATGAGATCGGGGCGAAACTCCAGCGCCGCAGGCAGCGCCCGGTGTGCGTGGTTCTCCACCCGGACCTCGTAACGGCCCGTGTCCTCGAGGTGGAGCTTCAACAGCCTCGTCATGCTCACCTCGTCGTCCAGCACCAGGATCCGCTTCGTCGTCATCAGCTCCCTTCGCCGGCGCCCGTAGGGCGATCGTTGTCGTCGCAGCCAAATCCCAGGGTCACGCGGACGCCCCCTTCCGTGCGGTTGCCTACCTGAATCGTGCCCCTGTGCATGTCCACGATCCTCCGCACCACGGCCAGCCCGAGGCCGGCGGCGCGGCGCGCGCGCTTGGTGGTGAAGAAAGGTTCGAAGATCCGTGGCAGATTCTCCGCCGGGATGCCGACGCCCGTGTCCTCCACCTGCACCATGACTTGGCAACGGGCCGGGGGTTCGGCCCGACCGGTGGCATGGGCGCGCACGGTGAGCGTGCCGCCCTCCGGCATCGCCTGCATGGCATTCAAGAACAGGTTGACGAACACCTGCTCGATCTTGTTGCGGTCGAGCTTCAGAAGCGGCAAGTCCGGCGCCAGCAGCCGCACGATGGTCGTCCGAGTCTTCACACATTCGTGCTTCACGAGCGCCAGGGACTCCTCGATGAGCTCCTCGAGTTTCTCCTGTTGCAACTCCAAGGCCCGCGGCGCCGAGAAGTCCAGGAGACCGAGGATGACCTGGTTCCCGCGCTTGACCGCTTCCTCCATGTCGCGCAGGACGTCGACCATCTCCGGGCCTGCATCGACCAGGTGCCTTTGGAGGTATTCGACGCCCATGAGCAAGGTCGTGAGCGGGTTCTTGACCTCGTGAGCGACCCCTGCAGCGAGGCGCCCCACAGACTCCAACTTCGCCGCCTGCAGCAGCTGCAGCTGCGCCTGCTGCAGCTCGTCTTCGGCGCGCGTCTTCTCGCGCTCCATTTCCCCCTTGCGCAGGGCCTGAAGCAGCGCCGCGGGCAAACGAGTGAGGCTGCCCTTCAAGATGTAATCGTCTGCGCCGGCGCGCATGCACTCCACCGCGATCTCCTCGGTCTGCGTTCCCGTCACCAGGATGAAGGGGACCTGGGCACCTCGCCCGCGAAGCAGCTCCAGGGCTTCGAGGGCGGAGAACTGTGGCAGGAGATAGTCCGCCAAGATCGCGTCGGGGAGGAAATCGTCGAGCTCCTGCAGGAAGCTGCGGCGGTCTTCGACCCGCCGCCAGGTGAAGCGCAGCCCAGCGCGGCGGAGCTCCGCCTGCACCAGCTCGGCGTCGGTGGCGGCATCTTCCAGCAGCAGCAGCCGGAGTTCTGCACCCGCTGCGGTGGGCGCTGCCGGAGCGGCCCCGGGCACTCGATCATGGGCCCGTCGATCGAGCATCGCTGCGTCCTTCCGGCCGGAGACTCCGCGGCCAGCAACTCGCTCCGCGGCTGGCCGCGGGAGTGCCAGTGATCAAGTCGGCAGGGCGTTCCGCTGCAACCAGTAGAGACCGAGCTCCGACACAGCTTCTTCGAACTCGTCGAACCGCACGGGCTTGACCACGTAGCTGTTCGCTCCGAGGCGATAGCTGCGCAGGAGGTCGCGCTCCTCCCGCGAGGAGGTGAGTACCACCGTCGGAATGCACCGCGTGCGCTCGTCCATCTTGATCCGATGCAGCACTTCCAGGCCGTCCACTTTGGGGAGCTTCAAATCCAGGAGGATCATCTTCGGCTCCGGCGCCGCCTCAGCCGTCGCCCCGGGCGGGAAGAGGAACTCGAGCGCCTCGGCTCCGTCGCGGACGACGCGGATCCTGCTGGCGGTGGCGATCTTCCGCAGCACCCGCAGGGTGAGCTCCATGTCGTTGGCGTTGTCCTCGACGAGCAGAATGTCCACGTCCCCTGGAGCCGTCGTCTTACCACCGGACATGTCGGGACTCCTTTTCGGGGCGCGGCCGGCCGTTGCAGGTCCGGACCGGGGAGAGCCCTGGGCGACTGGTTCAAGAATAGCCCGCGCCCGGTGACGCTTCAAGAACCTGACCCGGGAGGGCGAAGTAGAAGGTCGCACCGTGGCCCACCTCGCCCTCGGCCCAGACGCGGCCGCCGTGGCGATGCACGATCCGCTGCACGATCGCCAACCCCACGCCGGTGCCTTCGAACTCCTCGGTACTGTGCAAGCGCTGGAAGACGTTGAACAACTTGTCGGCGTAGCGCATGTCGAACCCGACGCCGTTGTCACGCACGAAGTAGACCGTCTCGCTCGCGGTCGCGAAACCGCCGATGGTCACCCGGGGATCCGCCTGGTGGCGGGTGAACTTGAGCGCGTTGGCCACGAGGTTCACGAACACCTGCCGTAGCATGCGGCGGTCGCCCTGGGTGGCGGGCAGGTCGGTGATCTCCACCCGTGGACGGCGCGGGCCTTCCAGAGCCAGCAGTTCTTCCACCAGCTGTCTAGTGAGACCGTTCATATCCACCTCGGATCGCTCCATCTGGAGCCGCCCGAAGCGCGAGAAGGACAGCAGATCATCGATGAGCTGACCCATTTCCTGAGCGCTCGAGCGGATGACCTGCAACAGTCGTTTCCCCTCGGCGCCCAGTTCCCCACCATGCTCCTCGAGGAGGATGAGCGAGAAGCCGTCGATGGCGCGCAACGGGACACGTAGATCGTGGGAGACGGAGTAACTAAAGGACTCGAGCTCCTTGTTCGCCGCCTCGAGCTGCCGGGTGCGCTCTTGCAAGGCGCTTTCCCGCGTTTGGATCTGCCCCAGCATCTCGTTGAAGGTGTCGATCAAGGTCCCGAGCTCGTCCCGTCCCGTGCTCGCGGTGCGCAAGGAGTAGTCGCTCTCCGCCGAGACTCGGCGCACCGTGTGTACGAGCCGTAGGATGGGAGCGGAGATGAGGCGCTGCAGCTGGGCGGAGAGCCACAGGGTCACGACGAGCGAGGTGGCGACGACGAGACCGACGATCTGGGCGTAGCGGGTGAGCCGCGTACGCATGGCTGCCAGATCCGAGCGGATGTACAGCGTCCCTAGCCGCTCCCCCGCCAACTCGATGCCCCGGTGCAGGGACAGGTGGTCGTCACCGAAGTGGTGTCCATCGTCTTGCGGAGGGGGAGGCGAAAACGTCCCGCCGGCGGCGCGGGAGTAGGTCGCGAACACTTGTCCCTGGGAGTTGTACATCGCCGCTTCGACGATGTGGGTCTCCGCCTGGAGTGCCGCCAAGGTCTCGCCAGCGGCGGCGCTGTCGCCGAAGGCCAGCGCCGCCGTGCTGTTCGAGGCGATGACGCTGGCCAGGATCGACAGATTCCCCAGGATGGAGCGGCGAAAAGCCAGCACGTCGTACACCACGAACCCAGAGCAGACGAGCAGCAACGCCACCATGGTCGTGGCCATGATGATCAGGATCATCTTGCGCTGGATGGCCAGGTCGCGAAATCTCTTCATGTCAGCGCTCGGACTCCTCCCCGACGATCCGTGCCAGCTTCAGCAGCTTGGAGCTGATCCACAGCTCGGCCCGTTGCGCCGCCCGCACGTTGATCTCGAAGCGCACCCTGTTTTCTTCCAAGTAGAACCGGATGACCCCACCGCGAGAGGTGAAATCCGTCGACTCGCCGACGGTCAGCACCGGGCGCCCGCGCAGGGTGGCGAACAACTGTTGCAAAAAAGCGGGATCCGACCGAGCGGTGAAGAGGATGTGGCAAGGACCGAGATCCCGAAGCTCCTGGAAACGCTGCACCTGCACCGGCCTGCCTTCCACCGTCTTGCCCCGCAGCATGGCGTCGATTTCCGTTCCGAAGGGATCCTCACCCAGGATGCCCACGAGCAAGGGGGCCGTGCTGTCGGCGAAGGCGCGCGCGGGCCAGGTCACGAAACGACCGAAGTTGTAGAGAAACGCTGCCTTGACCTGATGCTCCGTGGGGGTCGTGGGCTGGGACGCGGCGGGCGCCGTCGCGGCGAGAAGTAGGCAGAGCATCGCCCCCGTCGAGCGCCGGCAACTCCCGGACAGCGGCTGGCGCCGGCCCGGCTGCTGACGCGCCGGCCTCCGTGGGCTCCTGGGGGGGAGTCTCGGAAGCGCCATACCGCCGGCCCATGGGGGTTCGGTCCCTCTTGCACGTCCGCCGCCTGGTTCCGGAGCTGGATCAAGGCAACGAGCCTGCGCCTCCCCCACGATGTTGAAGAAGTACCGCAGATTCAATGTGTTTCTGCCGCCAAAGGATGTGAGCCGGCGGCTCCTCTCTGCCCCTCCGCTGGCCGGTACCAGGATGAAGCACATGTAATGCGGAATTCACGGCGACGTCATTCTCCTTTCGCGAGACTCTCCCTCGTTCTCCTCCGCCAAGAATGCACCATGGAGGTGGCCGCGCTCCGCGCCGAGCGGTGCAGCAGACTCCTTCCAGTATCCGGGAGAGCCTGGTCATGGAATCCTGCCTTCGACGTCCCAGTCATTGGGTTTCCGTCTTCATCGCCTGTCTCGCTCTCGGGGCCGATCCCTCCCTCGGGAAGCAAGCCGGCGAAGGCCAGAGGCTCGGCGGCTATCCCATGGAGCGCCCAGTGGCGTCCGCGGCAGGGCGCTACTTCGTCGCCTTCTACAACCCACCGGGCCCAAGCGAGCGCGCCATGGTCACCGGGCATGGTGCCCAGATCCTGCATGCCTACTCGCTCGTGCCGGCCTACGCCATCCAGGCCGGGAGTGACGCCATCGTCGAGGCGATCCGCCAGGATGACCGGGTGCACTACGTCGAGCCGGACAATGTCATGCTCGCACAGGGGAACGAGAGTGACCCCGAGATCGACGAGAGTGCCAGTGCCGGGGACCAGTCGCCGCCGGGAAACGCGACTCAGGACATCCTTGCAGCTTGGCTGTCCCAGCCCGATACGGAGCACCTGCTGTTCTCGATTCGGGTGCAAAGCCTCGCCGGGGCGAACCCGCAGACAGGCGACGGCTTTCCCATCAACGGCATCTGGAAGCTCGTCTTCTCCCTGCAGAAACCCGGCAGCACCGCGGCAGACGAGTACTACGTCGAAATGCGCAAGCCCGAGACCGGACCCCCCACCTTCGGCTACGGCTTCATCGATGGCAACTTCGCCACCGATGTCGGTCCTGCCGATGCCGGGGCGATCCACGTCGAGAGCGGGATCATCGAGATCCTGATGACCAACACGAACTTCGCCGGCGCGCCGAACGGCAACGCCGCTCCGGGAGCGGGAGACGTCCTGGGGAGCCCCTACGTCGAGTGCCAGCAGCTCGTGGGCGCCACCGGCGTGGGCGGCGTGCTCGTCAACATCGATCGCGCTCCGAACAGCGGCGGCGGGCGCAGCTTCCCCTTACAGAGCGTGACGGCGGAATTCTCCGTCCAACCAGGAAGCCTGGACTTCGGCAGCCTCGAGGCTGGAGCGAGCGGGACGATCACGGCGACGGTCACCAACAGCAGCTCCACTCGCTCCCTCACCGTCTCCAACGTGACCTCCAACAACACCGCCTTCACCGTCACGCCGAGCGGAGCAGTCCTGGCGCCGGGGACGAGCCAAGGCTTCGAGGTGAGCTTTCGTCCCCCGGCGTCGGGGCCCTATGCGGGCTCCCTCGTCTTCCAACACGACGCCGAGGGTTCGCCGACCTCGGTGCCGATGCAGGGGTCGGCCTTCTCTACGGCAGACGGTGAGGACGTTCCCTGGGGCATCACGACCGTCGGCGCGCCAGCGGTCTGGGAGCGGACCACCGGGCGGACGATCAAGGTGGCTGTTCTCGACACCGGCATCGATGCGCTGCACTTCGATCTCGATGACCGTTTCCGCGGCGGTTACAACTTCGTCACCGATACACCCGTGCCGGCAGATGGCCATGGCCACGGCACGCACTGCGCCGGCACCATCGCCGGCGAGCGCAACGGCGTCGGCGTGGTCGGTGTCGCCCCCGAGGTAGAGCTCTACGCCCTAAAGGTGCTGAGCGATGCCGGCAGCGGCTTCGAATCGGACATCCTGGCCGCCATCGACTGGTGCGTGCAGAACGATATTCGCGTCGCCAGCATGAGCCTCGGCGGCAGGGTACCGAGCACCACTGGCCTCTCCGCCTACGGGGCGGCCTTCGCGGCCGGCCTGCTGGTGGTCGCCGCCGCGGGCAACGGCGTGGAGGGTGTGGGAACGCCGGTCCTCAACTTCCCCGCCGGCTATCCCGACGTGCTGGCCGTCGGAGCCGTGGATAGGACGCTCGCAAGAGCGCAGTTCTCCGACTTCGGACCAGGCCTCGAGGTCGTAGCGCCAGGGGTCGACGTCCGCTCCACCTTCCCCCGCGGCACGGGCAGTGAAGCCCGCGTCGACCACGCTGGAGCGAGGCTCGACGCCAATCCCTTGGAGTTCGCGGCCACGACCCCAGGGATCACTGCTTTGGCCGTCGATGCGGGCCTCGGGCTCCTGCCCTCGGACTACCCGCCCGAGTCCGCCGGAAACATCGTGCTGGTACAGCGCGGCGGCACGAGCTTCGCCGACAAAGTGCGAGCGGCGCAGGACGCGGGGGCCATTGGCGTCATCCTCTACAACAACGCCGCGGGCAACTTCAACGGCACCCTCGGGACTGCCCGGGACGACACGCGCGGCCGCGACTGGGTGCCTGCTGTCTCCATGTCACAGGAGGACGGCGCGGCCCTGGCCGCGTTGCCGGACCATCCGACGGTGACGATATTCAACGGCAGGAGTGACTTCACCAAGCTGAGTGGCACCTCCATGGCGTGCCCGCACGTGTCCGGCGTGGCTGCTCTGGTCTTCGGCTCCGACCCCTTGCTCTCGAACGAGCAGGTGCGCGCGATCATCGACGAAACCGCAACGGATCTCGGTGCTCCCGGATGGGATCCGCTGCATGGTTTCGGTTTGGTGAACGCCGCCGCTGCCGTGGGCCGAGTGGCCACGCCACCCGTCATCACGCATCTGGATTGCGACGACCCGAGCGTCAGCCGCAGCGGCGGCTGGCACCGCGTGGAGGACTCGCGCGCCAGTGACGGCCACTACTGCCGCAACGTCGGCGCTGGCGGGGGCGAAGCTTTCCTCGAGTTCGCCTGGTCGGGGTCGAAAGTGGAGATGCGGATCGCCCGCGGGCCGCGGGGCGGCAATGCCGAAGTCTTCATCGACGCCACCTCGCAGGGACTCGTTGACTTCCACCGTGATCCAGCGGATCCGGACAAGCCGGACCACTCCGGCAAGAAGGATCTCAGCTTCGGAGAGGTCGCTGCCTTCGAGACGGCCGATGGCGACCACGTCTTCCGTCTCGTGGTGCGGAACGACTCTCCCGAGCCGCAGAGGGACATGATCTACGTGGACGAGTTCGTCATTCATGATGGCGCCAGCAGCGGGACCGGCAACCCGACGGAGACTTCCGTTTCTGCAGCGGGCACCGTTGCTGGATTGACGGACCTTCTGACCGGCGCCCCTCACCTCGTCGCCACGAACTCGTCCACTCTTCTGATCACGGCGGTCTTGGAGGTGCCGGACGGCAACGCGCTCTCTCTCTACCTCTTGGATCCGTTGGGAAGGCTCATGGCGCAGTCGGCGACGCACGGGGCCACCGAGGTCGTGCGTTGGATCCCGGCCGGCGGCCCCTACACCTTCGTCGTCGCCAATTCACAGAGCCAGCCGAGTCCGTACCATTTGTACACGATCTCGACGACGCAGATGACAACGAGCGACCAGCCCGAGATCGCGACGACGCCTCCGGCCTACCGGCTGGACCCGAACGTGCCGAACCCGTTCAACCCCCGCACCCGCATCGCCTTCGCGCTGCCGCAAGGGGGCCGGGTTCGACTCGCCGTCTATGACGTCGCCGGCCGACTGGTTCAGGTGCTCCTGAACGAGGAGCGTCCGGCGGGAGAGCACCTGGTCTGGTGGGACGGGCGCAGCAAGGCGGGACTCGACATGCCGAGCGGCGTCTACTTCTACGAGCTCGCAGGGGGCGGAACCCTGGCGACGCGGAAAATGACACTGCTCCGCTGATGCCCAGCGAAGGGAGGAGCGGGCCGTGAGGTGTCGGCCGAGAGAGATGCTTGGTACAACCACCGCGCAACCAAGGAGCCACGCCATGAAAACACTGTTCGTTGCGATCGTGACCCTCGCCTTTGCGCCCGGCGCGGCGTCGGCCGATCAGATCGTCGCCAACGTGGACGGCCTGTGTCCCGAGAATCAAACAGTGTCGTTTCAGGCCACCATCGGTTTCACGGCCACGGGCGGCAACTTCGCCTCCGGGACCGGGACGGCGACGGTGACCTTCACCATCGAGAACACCTCCGGAGTCTTCCCCTTCCAGAGCCCGGCGCTCGGGAATCCCGTCCTCACCGGGTTCTTTTTCAACGTGCCTCCGGGCACCGGCGTGAGCCTCACCGGCGCCACCATCCTGGCGGGTTCGAGCATCGTCAGCACGGGCACGGTCTACGACGGCGTTCCCATCCCTGCGGCGTGCACGACGCTCGTCGCCGACCAGGGAACCACCTGGTATCACCTGGAGGGATCGAGCGCCACCGGCGGGTTCGGCATCTTCACCAACGGCGTGACCACCCTCGAGGGCGTCAAGGCCGGTCTGGTCGACCCGCAGGTCTACGCAGCGTGCGTGGCCCAGGGCGACGTCTTCTCGCCTCTCGTCGTCGCGGGAACGGTGCGCTACACCCTGTCGCTCACCAATCTGGGGACCACGCTCGATTCGGCAGCCGACTTCCGCAACATCTGCACTCTTCCGCAAGGTGGCCATGAGGCCTCCTGGCTCGCCGGGAAGTTCCAAGCCACAGGGACCAACGGCGAAGAGAGTTGCTTCGTGGCCGAGCCCTGCTTGCTCGTGCCGATCGAGACTTGGGTTTGGGGTGGTGTGAAGGGCCTGTACCGATAGGAATGGGCGCCGCGTGCGCAGCGACGACGGGGAAGCACAGCCTGTCTCGACCGAGCGCGGCGCCCGTTCAAACATTCACCGCATTCGACCTAGAGGTAGCGGAAATGCATCGTGTCGAATACCCGCGGAATGGCCGTGTACCCACCAGATCATGCGGCAGGCCCTTCTCCATCGCGCGGCCTCGGGCCATCACCATCGCACGGACCTGGCCCATCACCATCGCACGGCCCTGGGCCGTGACCGTGGCTTTGCTCCTCCTGGTGCCCCGAGCAGCGAACGCCATGCCGCCACCAGCGCCCGGAAACAGCCGCGGCCTGCCCGCTTCGGTACGGGAGGAGCTGCGCCGAGACCCAGGACTCTTCTACCCTCGCCAAGGTTTTCGCAGCGTGGTGGAGCGCCAGAAGTTGCAACGACGCCAGCTCGTCCGCGAGCTCGAGCGCAAGGGGCACTCCCGCAGCTCGGCCGAGACGATCGCCTCGTCGCGCATCACCACGACGCGCTTCTGCCCGGTTCTTGCCGGCATCTACGCCGACAAGCCTGCCCCCGACTGGCCCGTGACCGATCTCGTGGACGAGCTCTTCAGCCTCGAGTACGGCGCCACCAACCCGCTCGGCCAGCCTGGGTCGATGCGCGAGCACTATCGGGACATGTCGTACGGCACCTTCGATCTACAGGGCGGCGTGTTCGGCTGGTTCCCCCTGCCCGAGCCCGGCCTGTTCTACACCGGCGACGACAATGGCCTGGGAACGAGCGCCGCGTCGGGGGAGGCCGGTGCCTTCATCCGCCACACGCTGCAGGCCGCGGACCCGACGCTCGATTTCCGCATCTACGACAATGACGGGCCCGACAACGTCCCCAACTCCGGCGATGACGACGGCAAGGTGGACCTCGTCATGTTCGTGCACCCGAACGAAGGCGGCGAATGCGGTGGCAGCGAGATCTGGTCGCACTCCTTCTCGTACTCCGGCTGGACCCAGCACGGCCAGCCCTTTGTCACCAACGACATCGGCGCCAACGGCCAGCCCCTCCTGGTCGACGACTACGTGATCATGCCGGCGCTGTCCTGCTTCGCCGGCCGCATCGAGATCGGCGTCTTCAGCCACGAGTTCGGCCACGCCCTCGGGCTGCCGGACCTCTACGACCGCACGGCCTACGACCCGGCGGGACAGGTGAGCACCGGCGGGATGGGCCTGTATTGCCTCATGGCCGCTGGCGCGTACGGCGGCGACTATGCTCACCCAGCCACGCCGACGCAGATGTGCGCTTGGAGCAAGGAGGAACTCGGCTGGCTCGCACCGCGCGAGGTCGTCTGCGACGAGACGGCGCCGCTCTATTACCAGGGCGACGCGGCAGAGGCCGTGAAGCTCTGGCGCGGCGGGGATTACTCGCAGAACGAGTGGTTCCTGGTGGAGAACCGGCAGCGCAAGAAGTGGGACCAGTACCTTCTTGGCACCGGTTTTCTGATCACGCACATAGACAACAACGTCCTGACGCAGAATGACGAGTCCTGCCCAACGGGCAACCCGTGCCTGACCGGTCATTATCAGGTGATGGTGATCGAGGCCGATAACCAGTGGGAGATGCAAACAGCGGCGCCGCCCGTCGTGGGCCCGTGGTTCGGCGAGTCGGAGGATTTCTTCAGCGCCGAGAACAACGCCAACTGGGACGATACGACGTTGCCCTCGTCGCGCGATCATGCCGGCGCCGCCACCGGAGTCAGCGTGCGCAACATCGGACCGAGCAGCCAGAAGATGCTGGCGAGCTTCAGCGTGGGTCAGGTCTGCGACACTACGCCATCGCTCTCCGTGTCTTTCTCCCGTGTCTCCGGAGGCTGCGATCTGGACGGCTTCGTCGATCCCGGCGAAAACGTGAGCCTCGCGGTCACGATCCGCAACGGGCCCACAGCGGCCCCGGCGACCGGGATCACCGGCACCCTCACCAGCCAGAATCCCATGCTCTCCGTGGTGCAGGGGTCGGCGCAGTTCCCGGACCTCGGGCGCGGCAGGGTCGGCAGCACGATCGTGCCGTTCCGTATCCACGGGAACCCAGGCGCCTTCTGTGGCGCCACTGCCTCGCTGGCCCTCGATCTGGCGGCGGCGGGAGGCTACTCGGTAACCCAGAACATCCTCGTCCAGCTCGCCGTCGATTCGCTCTTCGTGGCGATTTCGCCCTTCGTGGACGACATGGAGTCAGGGACGGAGAACGGCTGGCAGCATGGCTCCACCATCAACGAAGACGACTGGTCCCACAACACGAACGGCAACCACACGTTCGGCGCCATCCCCGGCCACTCCTGGTTCAGCGTCGCCCCGCCCACGGGCAAGGACGTCACGCTCGAACCCCCGGCCTTCGTGCCGTCTGCCACCACGGTGGTAACGTTCTGGCACCGGTACGACACGGAGAACGACTGGGACGGCTGCCTTCTCGAGCTGTCGCTGGACGGCGGCGAAAGCTGGATCGATGTCGGTGACCAGACCGACGTCGGGTACGACGACGCGGTCATGGTCAACCCGCAGTCTTCCATCTCGGGTCGGCGGTGCTGGAACGGCATGAACGCCAGCTACCCGCTCTTCGACGCCGTGAACCTGGCGATGGCGCCCTGGCAAGGCCAGACTTGCCTGCTGCGCTTCCGGATGGCCACCGACCTGGCTTCCTCCGGGGTCGTGCTTCCCGGCTGGAACCTCGACGACTACCAGGTGACCCATGCCGCGATCCTGCGCCAGCAGTGCGAGGCCACAGCGCTCTGCACAGGCGCCGAGACGGACGCCCCCATCTTCGCCGGGCTCGAAACGGCCAGCAACCCCAACACGCCGGCTTGCGATGTTGCCGACCTCAAGTGGCAGGCGGCGAGCGACATGAGCCCGCCCGTAACCTATCTCATCTACGCTTCCTCCTCCTCCCCGGTACCGACGGTGACGCCGATCGCCTCCACCAGTCTGCTCAAGCATCGCGTCACCGGTCTCACCCCCAACGCCACCTATTACTTCGTGGTGCGGGCGCGCGACAGCCAGGGGAACGTCGACGCCAACGTGGTGGAACGCAACGTGACACTTGCCTGCGACGCCCCGGATCTGGTGATCGACGCCGTGCAGGTGGCGGAGGTGGCAGGCTGCGACGGCGACGGCCGGCCTGACGGCGGCGAAAGCCTGAGCCTCGCGGTGACGGTGCGGAACGCTGGCGGCACGCACGCCAAGGCCGTGGGCGCGACGCTCCGCAGCCTCTCCAACCATCTCTCGGTGGAGCATCCGACCTCCGGTTACGGCGACCTCGACGCGCAGCACTTCGAGGGCGGCGACCAACCGTTCGCGATCCGCGTGAGCTCGCAGACGCCGTGCCTCACGACCGCCACTCTGGCGCTCGATCTCAGCGCCGAAGGCGGTTACACGGTGACGCGCACCTTCGACCTCGAGCTCGAGTCGAACCGGGAGCTGGTGCCGCTGCAGTTCTTCGATGACATGGAGGGAACCGCGCCAAATGGGTTCACCCATGCGGCCCTGAGCGGTGTCGACGACTGGGGCTATACAACGAGCGCGGCCTACAGCCCTACACACGCCTGGTTCGCCAGCGACTCTCCAGCGATCAAGAACATCGTCCTCGTCTCGCCGCTGCTCTACGTCAGCCCGACTTCCGTGCTCAGCTTCCGGCACCAGTACGTCCTCGAGGATGGGTACGACGGCGCGGTGCTGGAGATCTCCGCGGACGGCGGTGCGACCTGGCAGGACATCGGCAACACCTACAACTCGACGCGTGTGCCGGTGAACCCGAATGGCAGCCCCTTCGCCAGGGGAACGCTCTTCTGGAGCGGCAACTCGAACGGCTTCCAAATGGTGACTGTGAACCTCGGTGGCATGACGGCGCCCCTCGGCCAGCCGCTCTACGCCGGCAAGTCCGTGCTCGTCCGCTGGCGCCTCGGCTGCAACGCCGCCAACCTGACGCCGGCCGAGGGCTGGTGGCTCGATGAGATCTCGCTCACCGATTCCGGCACGTTCGAGACGGTGTGCGACGGAACTCCAGCCTGCGGCACGACGGATCTGACGGAGAACAGGACGCCGCGTCTGACGGTTCTCGAGCAGAACCGCCCGAACCCGATGAATCCGGCCACGACCATCCACTACGCCGTTGCCCCCGAGGACGCCGGGCACGTGCGGCTCACCATCTACAACGTGGCCGGGCGCGTGGTGCGTCGGCTCGTGGACTCCTGGCAGGAGGAAGGCGCCTACCGCGTCACCTGGAACGGGATCGACGCCACGGGCACACGGGTGGCGAGCGGTCTCTACATCTACGAACTGCAGGTGGGGACGCGTCGGCTGACGCGGAAGCTCGCGGTGCTGCAATAGCCCAGGGCTCGGAGCAGACGGCCCTGAATGGCACGTGGCCGTCGGCGACGTTGCGGATTTCCGCCCGACCTCCGGAGGCTTGGTGGCCTCCCCGAAGGAGGGATCCTGCTGGCAGGGAGACTCTTGTTGCCGAGCCTTCTTGTCGTACACGTCCCCCAACAGGCTGTGTGCGAGCACCGCCATACTCCAGCTGCCTCTCCCGAGGCCAAGGGCAAGGTCGAGAGGAGTCATCGTACCCACGAGGACGAATTCTATCGCCGCACGGTCTTCAGAACACCTCAGGAGCTGCGGAAGAAACACGCGGGGAAAGCGAATACAACCACCGCAGGCCGCACCTGGCGCTTTGTGGCAGAACACTGGCCGAGCACCTCACGGAACTCAAAATAACGCGGAACGAACCACCACCCCGGCTGGCAAGGACTTCCTATCCCTTGCCGCGCGCGGTACAATGCTCTCGTTCGAAAGTTTCGTGCAGGTGCGAGTACGCCATGCGATTCGCCCGACTCTTCAGGTCCCGCGTCTCCGGGAAGCCGGCGGTGCGCCATGACGTGCGTGTCTGCGTGCTCCTCGTCGCGGTGTTGCGGCCGATGCCAGCATGCGCCGCGTCCTGCGAGGTCCCGGACCAGGCCCAGCAGCTGTGGCCCGGGATCTCCGGCGGCCCATCGGCCGATTACTACCGCGCCCAGACCTTCGTCGTCGGCCATGCGGGTCACCTGACGCGCATCGAGTTCCTCGGCAATCGGTCGTTCGGGAGATTGTTCGAGGACTCCCTCGTCGCCGAGATCCGCCGCGGTTTTCCGGGCACGGTGATTTCGAGTTCGAGTGTGCCCCTCGCCTACGTTCCAGTGGATCGACATTGGGTCGGGATCGACTTCGCTGCCTCCGCCAGCGTCGCCCCTGCTGTTACGTACACGCTCGTCCTGCGAACGACGGGTGGCGGTTGCGGCTGGCTCGGCGGACAGTTCGACCCCTACCCGCGCGGCGCGGCGTACACGCGCATCCCGGAAGGGAGCTGGATCCGGCATGGGGCGGATATCGGGGATCCGGACTACACGTTCCGCATCTACGTCTGCGAGCCGCCGACAGCAATCACCCGTGGAACTTGGGGAACGATCAAATCGATGTATCGCCCATGAAGCAGTATTCACGCCATTCGCGAGATCGACCTGGCGCGGCAATCCCAGGCCGCGTGTGGTGTGCGGCGTTCGTAACGCTCGTTGTCGCGCCGCCCGGGCGCGCGTTCGACGTCCGTTTCGACTCGAGCTTCATCTCCGCCTCCACCGGAGGCAGGGCGCTCTGGGTCGCCGCCGGGGATTTTGACGGGGACGGCGTCGCCGACATCGCGACGGCGAACTCCGGTCCGCAGGGCATTTCGGTCTGGCTCGGGAATGCCGGGCGGATCCCGAGATCAAGGCTCGACTCCGACGTTGTCGCGGACGCCGGCGCTCTCGCCGCTGGCGACTTCGACGCCGACGGGAGATTGGACCTGGCGGTCGCGCACCGGCAGGAGGGTGAAGGTCTGATCTCGATCCTTCTCGGAGACGGTGACGGGACGTTCACCGTCCACACGAGCCTGGCGGCCGCCGCGGACTATCTGACGACATCGCACCTGAACTCCGACGCACACCTCGATCTGGTGGCGGCGAGCCGCGGCACGGACGAAGTCTTCGTTTGGAGAGGTGACGGCGGTGGCGGCTTCGGCGACCGCGTGACCTTGAGCTTCGGCAGGTTGCCCACGGCTGTGGCGAGCGCCGACTTGGACTCCGACGGGGATCTGGATCTCGCGGCTTGTGTGTCGGCGAGCCGTGGCGGCGTGTCTTTGCTCTTCAACGGCAACGGCTCCTTCGGCTTTCCAGCAGCGCTCGATTCCTACTACAGTCCCCGTGCCATCGTGCTCGCCGACCTGGACGGCGACACCGTCATCGACATCGCGACCGCCAACGCCACGAATGTGATGTTCTTCCCGAACCTCGGCCGAGGAACGTTCGGAATGGGGCAGGTCGTCGACACGCGCGGCACACCGGAGCACCCGTACGGACTCGCCGCCTCCGACCTCGACGGGGATGGCTTCTCCGACCTCGTCGCCGTCTGGGACGATGGGACACTTTCTGTCTACCGAGGCACGCCTGGCGGTCTCGCCAAGCCCAGGGATTCGGTGGCCGCCCCGGGGGCGTCGACGCTCGTGACCTCCGACTTCGACGGGGACGGGCGGGCCGACGTCGCCATGACCACTGGCACGGGGATGGTGGCGATCGCCTACGGAAACGGCGACGGCAGTTTCGGCAGCGAAGGCGAGATTCCTACGGGCGGACCGACGCGCAGCGTCGCGACCTGCGACCTCGATCGCGACGGCGCGCTCGACATCGCCGCCACGTACGCGAACGACCGTTCGGCAGAGGACGGCATCGCCTTCTTCGCGGGGACGGGAACTGGCGCTTTCCTGCGCACCGCGGACCTCGCGGCTCCGAAGGGTTCGCTTCTCGCTCTGGGTGACCTGGACCTGGATGGCGACACGGACGCGGTGCTCTCCGGAAGCTCTCTCCGAGTTCTCCTCGGCCGCGGCGACGGCGGATTCGACCCGCTCCCGGACGCGGCTTCTTCCGTAGCCGCCGATCTCGCGGACTTCGATGGCGACGGCATCCTCGATCTGGTCGGCGCCGGGCGGCAAGTGTCCCTGCGTCGGGGCATTGGAGACGGGACCTTCGCTGAGCCCCGCGTCCTCGGCGCGATGGCGCAGAGCCACATTAACGACCTCGAGTCACTCGACGTGGACGAGGACGGAGACATGGACATCCTGGTGAGTTACGGCTCCTCCTACTTCGAAGGGGGGAGGGGGGCGCTGGGTACGATCCTCGGCAACGGCGACGGCTCCTTCGCGCCTCAGTTGCTGCGACTGACCGGATGGTCCTGCGACCGCATGGCGGCGGGAAACGTCGACGGCGACGCGCACACCGACATCGTCCTCGTGCAGTACGCCTACGCAGAGCACGGCTCCTCGTACCGCAGGGTCACGTTGTTGGGCACAGGCACGCCGGAGCTCGGGGCGGAGATCTTGTTCACCGGCGGCTTCGCCTGGGATCTCGCGCTCGACGACTTGGACGGCGACAGCTTCGACGATCTCTTGGAGCTGCAGTGGACGAATGATGTTTGTATCGCATCCGGCGCGGGTGATGGCACCTTCGGCGAGAGGTCCTGCTTCGGCGTCGGAAAGAGTCCCCGCGAACTCCGGATCGCCGACCTGAATAGCGATGGCAGACAGGACATAGCCGTTGCCAACGCGGGCTCACCAGGGGTGACGATTCTCTGGAATCGCTCGCACCCGACGCATGTCAGCATCGAGGACTTCGTTTCGACGGCCACGGAGGCGGGAATCCGCCTCCACTGGCGCGTCGCGTACGCGAGCGGCGATCCAGCCTTCGACGTCGGCGTGCAACGAGCCGACCGTCGCGAAGGCCCGTACCGGCTACTCGCCGTTTTGCCGACGTCCGCGGGTGTGATGTCGTACGTCGATGGCACCGCCCTGCCAGGCCAAACGTATTGGTACCGGCTGCTGCTCATGCGCGCCGATGGGTCTTCCACTCTCGCCGGGCCCATCGAGGCGGCTCGCGATCTGCGCCATCCCATGACCGCGCTCGCACGGGTCATCGAGCCTCCCGGCGGCTCCCCTGTGCGCATCCGCTATACGCTCGGAGAAGCGAGCCGGCGCACGCGGTTCGAGATCCTCGATGTGCGCGGGCGGCTCGTCCGGGCTCTCGATGTGGCAGACCAGGCCCCGGGATCGCACGAAGCGCTATGGGATCGCGTTGCGGCATCGGGCCGCCGTGCCGGGCGCGGGCTGTACATCGTCCGCCTGACGACGTCCGACGCCGTCCTGCAGCGCAAGGTCGTCCTCGTGCGTTAGCACGGCGCGGTGAAGCGCGAACGCTTCCGGCACGGCATGCGCGCACGTTGGGGCCTCGGCCCAGTCTCCAGCCAGAGCAAGGTGCAATGAAGATGCGCCTCCCCTCCGCGACAGGCGCCGAACGCGGAACGAAACCGTGACGCTGGCCGTTGCTCTCTGCTACGATCTTTGCAGATCGAGTTCCTCCAGCAGCAAACGAGAGGGAGGGATCCGTTGACAAACGCGGTATTCTGGCCTCTTCACAAGAGGGTGGACGAGCTTCTGCACACCCTCGTGACGATGCACCGGAAGACGCCGCCGGCGGCGTCACCGGAGTTCCACGCATACAAGGGGCCGAACGAGCAATTCGACTGGCTCGAGCATCCGGAGATCCAGAAGCACAAGCACCGGATGCCGATGCAGATGGAAGACGTCGGGATCCTGCGGATGCGCAAGATGGTCGTGCTGGTCACCGACCAGCGTCACGACAAGACGTTCGACCTGACGGCAGCCGGGATCGCGTTTCACGACGCGCACTGCACGAGAGACAGTCATTGAGAACGAGTGCCGCGGCGCGGACCTGGTGATTCGGGAAGATGAACGCGGCTGCGTCGCGGAGTCTGGCGTGAAGTTCCGTCAGGCAGCGTGCGGCAGTGAAGCTCGCGCCCGTCGGGATCATCCACGCTGCAGTCTGGAGGGCCGCGGCTCGAGCGGCAGGTACCAGAAGGAGATCCGCGGAGGCGTGCCGTGAGGAGGATGGCAACCCGGGCCTCACGAAAAATAGATGTGGCACCTGGGAGGTGCAGCTGCTATGATGCTTGCGCAAGTGCACTTGGTGCGCGAGGCGTGAATCCTCCTGAAGTCACGCTCTGATCGTCTTCCCGAGATTCGCTCCAGTTCCCAATGTCGCCATTTGCAGACTGACCAAGTGGGTCAGCCCTTCCCACACGGGAGGGAACGGGTGCGTGAGCGAGCACCCAAAGGCCTTTGCAGGAGGAGCGAGACATGCCGAAGATCATCTATGTGGGCAACCTGCCCGCCGAAGCCACCCATGACCAGCTCCGTGACCTGTTTTCCTCGCATGGATCCGTGACGTCGGTGCGCTTGATCACCGACCGCGACACGGGCAGCCCGCGGGGATTCGGATTCGTCGAGATGGAAACGGGTGGCGAGACAGCCATCAGCGCCCTCGACAGCCACCAGCTCGGCGGGAACAACTTGAACGTCCGCGAAGCCCGGCTGCGACCAACATCGCAGCGCCGGCCGGCGGTGTAAGCACCCAGATGCAGCGCGCGTCTTGCCTCGTCGAAGTGGCAGGACGACGCACCGCTGACATCCGAAGCAAGGGGGCCGATTTCCGTCGGTCCCTCTTCGTTTGTTCGATGATCATCAGCGCGAAACTGAGGAAGGCCAGAGTGGCGGAGGATGAGGGATTCGAACCCCCAAGAGCCTTGCGGCCCCGCGGATTTCAAATCTGAAATCGGCCGTCCCCACTCATCCCCACTCCGTTGCGTCCGCGTGATCCACTATAGCCAGACACCGAGCGCGAGGGGAACGTGGGGATTCGTCAAGGCCCTGTTTAAGTAAGTAGGGCTAGCAGGTAGGATGACAGTCATGCATCGGCACTGGATGGGGCCAGCGGCTCGCAG
>DASRJW010000137.1 GCA_035649275.1 Candidatus Krumholzibacteriia bacterium | reverse complement strand
GACGGACTCCACGGTTCCAGTGAACGACAGTGACACTGTGTCCGACTCCGCCGCCGTCGCTGGCGACCGGTCGCAAACTGGAACGCCGAGGACCACGATCGCTATCCACACCAGATCGGTCTTCCTCATCACACCACACCTCCTATCGGCCTAACACGTATTCGACCGTCGTCCATCACACCGCGGAGGTGCGTGTAGGGCCGAGGGAACCGGTCGGTCTAGTCACGGTCGTCAGTGGGCCTGCGCCGACGCAAGTGCCCCCTCCTGCTTGGAATCCGTCATCGCCTCCTACGTTGGCCGAGCGTGATAGGGCCGCACAGCAGGTCCCGGGGATCGGCGGTGACGGGCGGTGTAGCAAGGAGCCGACTCGCGCTCGGTCGAACCACTTGGGGGGAGGTGCCTTCGGGCCGGCCGTTTCCCGGACCACCCAGGGAGTGATCTCATCCTGCAGAGCCCGAGCGATCGTGGAGAATGTCGCGTGGGCGGCAGAGATCCGCTCTAAGACTGAGACGGTAGGCATGACACGCCCTACCTCCGGGAGGCTGCCGGGGACTACGAAATCATGTGCCGCCCCCTCGCCGCCGTCAAGTGCGCGTAAGGGAAAATGGCGAGGATGCTTCGCGCCCTGCTCTTACGCCGTGCGTCCGACCGCAGCGACGAGGCGTTCAAACGACGCCCGCAATCAGGCGGCGTAGCCACTCGGCGAATTCCTGGGAGGGCGGCGGGAGGAGGTGGGAGCGCTGGAGCGCCGCGGCCCGTTGCATCTCCTCCAGCCGCCGGATCTCCTCCAGCACTTCGGGAAAGCGCCGAGCCTGCTCGGCCGATCGGGCGAACAGGAGCCGACCCGGGTCGAGGTGGCCGCGCGCCATCGCGGTGGCCACGCGACGCCGGCACCGACACGGGTTCTCGGGATGGGCCAGCCCGCAGCGGGCCTTCATGAGGCCGACGATGGCGGCGCGTGCTCGCGCCAGCCGCTGACGGTACGCATCCGGCGTCACCTCCAGCGCCGCCGCGGCCGTGCGGTGGTCCAGCTCGAGGATCTCGCCGAGGATGTAGGCGAGGCGATGCTCGCGGTCGAGGCACAGCAGCATCGCGGTCGTGCAGCCGATCTTGACCTCCTCCCAGAGCAGCGATTCCTCGACGGGAGGCGTCGTGGCCACCGGCTGGTCGGAAAGCCCCGTGGCGAGGTCGGCCGCGAACGCCTCGATGCTCATCTCCGGGCGCTCCATGCGCTGGCGGCGCAGCGTCCGCAAGGTGTTACACGCGACCTGAAACGCCCAGGTGCCGAAGCCGCTCTCGCCACGGAAGCTGCCGAGCTTGGTCACGATCCGGACCAGGATCTCCTGGGTCGCATCCTGAGCATCGTCCGGGTGCCAGAGGAAGCGCAGCGCGAGCCCGTACATCCGGGGCTGTATCTCCCTCACGACACTCTCGAGAGCGGCACGGTCGCCGGCCTGCGCGCGGCGAACGCGTTCCTCGAGGGTTTCCTCGTCGCCGGCTCGTCCTCTCATCGTCGCTCCAAGTCGCCGGCCCGTTCCCTCATCGTCGCTCCAACAGGTCTTTCAGCCGCCGCAGCTCACGGGCAAGGGTCGCACGCTGGACGTCGAGTGCGCCCTCAACGGACTCGAGAGCCTGGGGCGGCGTGTGGAGCACGAAGGTGTAGACGCAACGCCGTTCCGCCAAGGGGACCACCCGCGAGTGCGCCCATCCGATGGCGCCGTCGGGGAACGTCATCTTCCAATCGACGACGCCCTGAGCCGGGGACGCCTGGACCTCGAGCCCCACGCGGAGCGCGCCCTGGGGCGTGCGCATTGTGGCGGCTTTGCCGTCGGCGCTTTCGAAGGCATCCGTCCAGCGGGGCAGTCGCACCGGGTCCGCGAGCACAGCGAAGGCTCCAGCGGCGGAGACCTCGAGCTCGATCTCCTGGACGTCGTAGTTCCTCATAGCGTCATCCTCCACGTGGGGTCTCCAGGGGTCTTTGAACCATGAGACACCCGCGCCGGCCACGATGTGACCAACTTTCTCGCCGGTGAGGCGGGGAGGAAGTGGCAGCATTGAGGTAAGCGGTCGCGCAGTGCACGGAAGGGACGAGCGGTCGCAAGGCGGCTTGTCCGTCGCCAGCGCCCCGCGTCAGTGGGCCGCTTGCTCGCTGGCGCTCCGCACCTTCTCCAGCACCTCGCTGTAGTAGGGCTTCTCCTTCAAGCTGGCGTACTCCCCCGGAAAGAGCACCAGGGTGACGTCGGCGGCTTGCTCGGAGAAGCCGTTGAGGATGATGGCGCAACGCTGACCGTGGGCCAGGCGTGTGTTGTCGATCATCGGGAAGTCGAAGAAGCTGACCACGAACGTCGCGGTCTTGGTCTGTCGGCCCAGCACCGGGTCGGGCGTTTCGACGTTGAGGCCCACCTTGATCTCCCGGTTGCGCTGATCCACATCGAGAACATCGATGCCGAAAAAGGTCGGGATCGAATCCAGGCTGAGCGTCGCGGGCTCCAGCGAGGTGCCGATGGGATCCACGGTCATGTCGATGGTGCGGTCGAACTTGCGCCCCACGCCCTCCAGGACGATGAGCTGCTTGCGGGCGATCTCCCGCGCCACCCGCTCGAGGCGCACGGAGTAGTCGTCGAGGTCCGCGCGCACCGCCGGCGTCGCCCCCACCTCCGCCCGATCGATGCGACGCTTCAGGTCGAGGAACAGCGGCTTCAGATTGAGCGACTCGTGGAAGTTGTAGGCCAGGAGCTCGAGGTTGAGCACCGCCGCCCCCAGGTCCGATCCTCCAGGGGCGAGAAAGGAATTGATGATGGAAACGAACATGTCCTTGCGGAGGGCGCTCTCCGACTCCTCGCGCTTGCTCATCAGCTCCGAGTAGAGACGCGTGTTCGTCTCGTTGGCCTGCCGGCGGTTGAGGACATTGGAGGTGACGAAGCCGAAAATGGCGATCGCCCCCGCGGTGAGCAGGCCGCCCACCGGAGCCAGCACGATCGCCAGCTTGTCCCACTTATCCTTCCGCGCTCCCTCGCTCATCTCACTTCCTTCGCAGCGCCAGCTTGCCTTCCTTCTTCTCCAGGATCAGGTCGTAGCGGGTGGCATCCTTGTAGGAGAACACCTCGAGGGAGACGGGCTGCTTCTCGTACAGCACCGTCAAGGTGCACTTCCCCTCCGTCTTCACGTTGAGCTTGTAGGCGCCGAACTTGTCGGTGGCGCAGGAGTCGATCGGCGCCACCTTCGGCGCCTTCTCTGCCTTGGCCTCGCTCTTCGCCTCGCCCTTGGCCGCGTCCTTCTCCGCCGCCTCGGCGACGGGCTGGCTGATGCGGACCCGGAGGCCTTCCGGCACCGGCTTGCCGTCCATCTTGATGTCGCCGAAAATGCGGCCGGCGCTGGCGCTCGAAGCCGTGAGCGCCAGCAACAGGGCGCCCAGCACGATCTGATGGCATCGCATGCGATCCTCCTCGTAGCAGCGCGGCAACGCTCGGCGCCGCGTCGCGCGCTCCGATTCTAGTGCCGCCACCGTCCAGGCTCAATCGGTATACTCGCCGGCTAGAGCGGACTCTACGAGCGATTGGCTGGATGCCTTCGGCATGCACGACTTCGACACGATCCTCGTCGGCGGCGGCCTGCAGAGCGCCCTGCTCGCGCTCGCCCTCCGCGCCCGGAAGCCCAGGGCGCGCGTCGCGCTCGTGGAGCGCGATGCTCGCCTGGGAGGCAACCACACCTGGTGCTTCCATGCCGCCGATCTGGCGCCCGCCGCCCGGGTCTGGGTGGCGCCGCTCGTCTGCCGGCGCTGGCCAGGCTACGACGTCCGCTTCCCCGGCTTCGAGCGCCGGCTCGACAGCGAGTATTCGATGATCTCGAGCACACGTTTACACGAGGTCGTGGCCGGTGTCCTGGCAGAATGGCCGGGCGGCACGCTACGCACCGGCCGCGGCGCAGTGGAAGTCGGCGAGCACCACGTGCTCCTGGACGAGGGCGAGCGTCTCACGGGCACCGTGGTGATCGACGCCCGTGGTATCGCACCGGATGCGGCGCAGAACAACGCGCAGGGTTATCAGAAGTTCCTGGGACTCGAGGTCGAGCTCACGACCCCGCACGCCCTGGAATGCCCGGTACTCATGGATGCGACGGTGGAGCAATCCGAAGGCTTCCGCTTCGCCTACACGCTGCCCCTCGGCCCCACGCGCCTGCTCGTGGAGGACACGTACTTCACCAATGATCCCCGCCTCGAGCGCGAGACGCTGCGCCGTCGAGTCCTGGAGCACGTCGGCCGCATGGGACTCGAGGTGCAATCGATCGAGCGCGAAGAGGAAGGGATTCTCCCCATGCCCTGGCGCGGCCGCTTCGGGCTGCCGCAGCGCGGCCCTCTCTTGGCCGGCTATCGCGGTGGTTTCTTCCATCCCGGCACGGGTTATTCCCTCCCCATCGCCGCCCGACTCGCCGAACTGGTGGCGAACCAGCCGCCGGAGCATCTCTTCGGCCCGGCGCTCCAGGCCTTCATCCGCACCCATCGACGTCAGGCGGGCTTTTGTCACTTGCTCAACCACATGCTCTTCCGCTGGTTTCCCCCGGAGGCGCGATGGCATATAATGCACCGCTTCTACCGTCTGCCCCTGGAGACGATCGAACGGTTCTACGCGCTGCGCTTGCGCCCGCAGGACCGGGTGAGGCTCGTGCTCGGCCGGCCGCCGCGCGGTCTGTCGCTGCGCTATCGTCTCAGCAAAGGAGTGCGTCGATGAACCCTCCCGCGGCAGCGCCGGCCTCGACTTTCGATCTACAGGAAGTCCTCGTCGACCTTCTCGCCGCAATGCCGGCCGAGAGTCTTGGGACACCTCTCGATCTTCGCTATTGGGAAGCAGCTCTCCTCGACCCGGCGCGGGACATCCTGCGTCGCCCCGGCAAGGGTTTCCGCAGCCAGCTCGTCGCCAGCAGCTGGGCTCTCGCGGGGGGAACGCCGGGCCAGCAACCCCAGGAATTGCAGTTCCTCGTCGAGCTGTTGCACGCCGGCTCCCTCGTCATCGACGACATCGAGGACGCGTCGGAGACGCGCCGCGGCGAACCTTCATTGCATCGGCGCTTCGGCCTCCCGCTGGCGCTCAACACGGGCAATTGGCTGCACTTCTTGCCTCTGGCGCTGCTCTCCCGCCTGGGGTTGCAACGCGACTTGGCCCTCGCTTTGTACGCCGACATCGCGGACGCCGTGGTGCTCTCGCACCAGGGCCAGGCTCTCGATCTCTCGCTCCGCGTGACCAGTCTGCGCCAGAGCGAGGTGCCGGCGTTCGTGGCGCAGGTGACCCAGCTCAAGACGGGCGCGCTGTTGCGTCTCGCCGCCCTCATGGGCGCGCGGGCTGCGGGCGCGGCGCCGGAGACGCTGACGGCCCTGGCGCACTTCGGCACCCGCGTCGGCTTCGTCCTGCAGATGGCAGATGATTGGTCTGGCATTGCCGTCGATCGCCGTCGGAACAAGGGGTTCGAGGACTTGCAGCTCGGACGGCCGACCTGGCCTTGGGCCTGGCTCGCCGAGAGTCGCGACCCGGTGGGATATGCCGGCATCGCGCGGGCAGCGGAGCTAGCGGCTGCGGCGCCGGAAGTCGAGGAGGTTCTCCTCCGGTTGCGCGCGCAGCTGCACCAGACGGCCCCGGGGCTGATCGCGGCCACCATGCAAGAGGCGCTGCACGAGTTGGTCCGGGTTCTCGGACCCTCGCCGGCCCTGGACGACCTGGCAGAGCAAGTGCAGCGATTGTCGCAGGCCTATGGCTGAACGCCCCGGCGCTGTCCGCGCCGCCGTCATCGGCAGCGGCTTCGGGGGCCTGGCCGCTGCGATCCGGCTCCAGGCCGGCGGCATCCGCACCACGGTGTTCGAAGCCCGGGACAAACCCGGGGGCCGCGCCTATGTCTACGAGGACCAAGGCTTCGTCTTCGATGCCGGCCCGACGGTCATCACGGCGCCGCACGTCTTCGAGGAACTCTTCGCCGCCGCAGGCCGAGAGCTGAAGGACTACGTCGAGCTCCTGCCTGTGCAGCCGTTCTACCGCTTGCTCTGGGAGGACGGTGTTCGTTTCGACTACAGCGGCGACAGCGAGGCCATGAGCGCCGAGATCGGGCGCTTGCGGCCCGCGGACGTCGCCGGTTACCAGCGCTTCGTGGAACATTCGCGCCGGGTGTTCGAGACCGGCTACACCGAGCTGGCAGCGACGCCCTTCCTGCGCTTCGCCGACATGGTGCGCGTGGCGCCGCATCTGGTGCGACTGCGGGCCGACCGCTCGGTGTACGGTACGGTGAGCCGTTTCGTGCAGGAAGAGCACGTGCGCCAGGCGCTGAGCTTCCACTCGCTCCTCGTGGGCGGCAACCCCTACGAGACCAGCTCCATCTACACACTCATCCATTATCTCGAACGCCACTGGGGGGTCTCGTTCCCCCGCGGCGGCACGGGCGCCCTGGTCCGCGGCCTCGTCCGACTCTTCCATGAGCTCGGGGGCGAGCTATTCCTCGATTCCCCGGTGGAAGGCATCGATGTCGTGCGACGCGGCTCCAGTCTGATCACGCGGAACGGCAGCGTTCCCCCGCACGACAGGAGCCTGCAGCACCGTGTGCGCGTCCGCGGCCGGCCCCCGGCGGAGTACGATCTCGTCGTTTCCAACGCCGACCTGCACCACACCTATGCCGGCCTCTACGGCGCCGCCCCAGCAGCGCAACGCATGCGACGTCGTCTCGAACGCATGGACTGGTCGATGTCGCTCTTCGTTCTCTACTTCGGCACCAATCGTCGCTACGACCAGCACGTGGCGCATCACACCATCTTGTTCGGGAGGCGCTATCGCGAGCTGCTGCACGAAATCTTCCATGGCCGCGAGGTGCCCGAAGACTTCAGCCTCTACCTGCACGCGCCCACGATCACCGACCGCTCCCTCGCTCCTCCGGGGTGTGAAACCTTCTACGTCCTCTCGCCGGTGCCGCACCTGGGGAACGCGCCGGTGGACTGGCCGCACCTGGCGCCGCACTACGCCGAGAGGATCCTCGAGTACCTCGAAGGCGTTCTCCCCGATCTGCGGCAGCACGTGGTCACGCAGCGCTGGTTCACACCGGTGGACTTCGCCGATGAGTTGCACTCCTATCTGGGATCGGCATTCTCCTGCGCCCCGACGCTGCAGCAGAGCGCCTGGTTCCGCCCGCACAATCGAGACGACCGCATTCCCGGCCTCTACCTCGTCGGCGCCGGCACGCATCCCGGCGCCGGACTGCCGGGCGTGGTCAACTCGGCCAAGGCGACCGCGCGCTTGGTGCTCCAGGACTTCGCCCCATGAAACCCCAGGCCCTCGAAACCGGCCGCCGGATCATCGCGTTCCACTCCAAGAGCTTCGCGCTCGCGTCGCGGCTACTGCCGCAGCCGGCACGGGACCGCGCCGTCGTCGTCTACGCCTGGTGTCGAAGGGCGGACGACACCGTCGATGTCGCGGGACCTGGGCAGCGCCAGAGCGCGCTTGCGGCGTTGGAGCGCGATCTCGAGCGGATCTACGCCGGCAGCCGCCTCGACGACCCCATCCTCGACGCCTTCCAGCAGGTGACGCAGCAGTGCCGCATTCCCCGTCACTACCCTCAAGAGCTCCTCGCCGGTCTGGAGATGGACCTCCATGGCGCGCGCTACGACACGCTGCCAGCGCTCCTCCTCTACTGTTACCGCGTCGCCGGCACGGTAGGCCTGATGATGTGCCACGTCCTCGGCGTCCACGACGAAGAAGCGACCCGGAACGCCGTGCACCTAGGTGTGGCCATGCAGATCACCAACATCTGCCGTGATGTGGCCGAGGACTGGGGGCGCGGCCGTCTGTATTTGCCCACAGAGTTGCTGCGAGTGCACGGCGGCGCTGGGCTGGAGGGTGCGCTCGGCGGCCCCTTCCCGCCCACGGCGCGAGAGCCGGTGGCCCGGGTCACCGAAGCGCTGTTGCGTGTGGCAGAGGCTTACTATCGCTCCGGCGATGCTGGCATTCCGGCGCTCTCCTGGCGTTGTGGCGTGGGAGTGCGGACAGCTCGGCGCGTCTATGCCGCCATCGGCACCCGCATTCGCTCACAGGGATGCGCTCCTCTCGCCGGACGCGCCATCGTGCCGGGAAGCACCAAGCTCGTTCTCGCAGCGGGTGCGGTGTTGGAGTCCCTGCGACATGCCATCGCGCCCCGCCAAGGTCGGAGGGCGCCGCTTTCGCCTCCGTCGCGCGTCGTCCGTGCCGAGGACGTTCTTCCCCTGGGGAACGAGCCCCTTGCGCGCCATGATGGCGAAGCATCTCTCCCCGAGGGACGAACGGGTCGGCAGAGCTCGAGAGGATGGTGACTTCGAGTGCAATTCCGGCAGCTGCGGGTCGTGATCCTCGGCGGCATTCTACTGCCGGTCGTGCTGTCCGCTGCGTTGCCCATCGAAGGCACCATGCCTCCTGCTCCACCGGATGCGCTCACGCCTACTCTGACCGCCCCCCCTGATTCGCTCGCGCCAACTCCGGGAGCTCCCCCTGATTCGCTCGCCCCGGCAGCTGCCGGCGGACAGGTGACGCACGCCACGGTGATCCGAGCCGTAGCTCTCGGCTTGCGACACCACCGCGGCGAAGTGCGCATGTCGATCTTCGCCAAGAAAGATGGCTTCCCTGACCACGACGAACTGAGCCTGCAGTGGGGCAGGGCGACGATTGCGGGCGACAGCGCCACCTTCGTATTCACTCCATTGCCGTCGGGGCGCTATGCGGTTTCCGTCTTCCATGACGAGAACGGCGACGGGAGCATGCAAAAGGACTTCCTCGGTCGGCCGAGCGAGGGCTGGGGTGTGTCGCGTGACGTCAAGGCCCGCTTCGGACCACCAAGTTTTGCCGCTGCCGCCTTCGACGCTGCGGGCGACACGCTCACGGTACGCTTGCACCTGCGCTACTGACGAGGCCCGCGTCCCAGGACGCCTCGCCCGTACAGGTGCGCCCGCAAGAGGAGAGAAATCGGTGCTCGAGAAACACAAGGTGCCCCACCAGTTCGACCGCATCGCCCGCGGTTACGACCTTCTCTCCGCTCTCCAGCCAGGCTATGCCGCCCATCTCGACCGGAGCGCCCGGCGGTTCCCTGCCAGCGAGCCGTTCGAGATCCTCGATCTCTGCTGCGGCACCGGACTTTCCACCCTGGCCCTGCGGCGCTCGCATCCTCGCGCCGGCCTCACCGGTCTCGATGCCTCCGCGGGCATGCTGGAGCGAGCGGCACGCAAGCGGGAACTGCAGGACGTGCGCTGGCTGCAAGGCGACGCCATGGACCCGGCCGCCGCCGGCGCCTCCGGACCCTTCGACGCCATCTTCATGGCCTACGGGATCCGCAACGTCCCCGACCCCGATCGCTGCCTACAACGCCTGTGGCATCTCCTCCGCCCTGGTGGCTCACTTTGTTTGCACGAGTTCAGCCTGTCGGGGTCGCTCTGGAGCCGGAGCGTCTGGCAGTTGGTGACGCTCGGCATCGTGATCCCCCTCGGCACGCTGGTCACCGGGTCGAGTTCGATCTTCCGCTATCTGCGCCAGAGCGTCATGACCTTCGACCGCGTGCCGCAGCTGCAAGCGCGACTGCGCGCCGCAGGCTACGCCGACGTGCAGGTGGAGCCCGTGGACGGGTGGCAGCGCGGGATCGTGCACAGCTTCCTGTCCCGCAGGCCCAAGGCATGAGATCGAGGCCGCGGCAACTCCTGCTCCCTGCGCCCGGCGGGCGCGAGCACGCCGGCACCGAGCAACGGGTCGTCGTCGCCGGCGGCGGCATCGCCGGCGTCGCCGCCGCCGTGGTGCTCGCCGAGCGCCGCTTGCAGGTCACTTTGATCGAAGCGGAGCGCTTCCTGGGCGGCCGCGCCGGCGCGTGGACGGAACGGCTCGGGAGCGGCGAGAGCTTCGAGATGGAGCGTGGGTTCCACGCCTTCTTCCGCCAGTACTACAACCTGAGAGCGCTGCTGCAGCGCATCGACCCGCGCTTGGAGTTCCTCGAGCCGCTGCAGGATTACCCCATCCTCGGTCCCGGCGGCGCCACGCAATCCTTCGCCGGCTTGCCGCGACAGACGCCGCAGAACCTCATGTCGCTCACCCGCCGGACCTCTTCCCTGGGACTCAAGGAGTTGCTGCGCGTCGACAAGCGTCAGGCTCTCGAGATGCTGCGCTTCGACCAGGCCCGCACCTACGCTGCCTGGGACCACGAGAGCGCCGCCGACTATCTCGACTCGTTGCACTTTCCCACTGCAGCGCGGCGTCTACTCTTCGACGTCTTCTCCCATTCGTTCTTCAACGCCGAAGCGGAGATGTCGGCAGCGGAGCTGCTCATGCTGTTCCACTTCTACTTCACCGGCAATCCCGAGGGGCTGGTGTTCGACGTGGCGCGCCGGCCGTTTTCGCGCGCTCTCTGGGGCCCGTTCGTCCGTCACCTGGAAGCGCTGGGCGTGCAGCTCCGCTTCGGCGAGAGAGCCCTGGCCGTGGAGCGGCACGATGCAGGCTGGCGGGTGGCCACCGACCACGGCGCATACGAGGCCGATGCCGTGGTTCTCGCTCTCACGGTGCCGGCGCTGCAGGAGATCGTGCGCCGCTCGCCCGCTCTCGACGCTCCCGGCTGGCGGCGCAGCATCGAGGACTTGCGGCTCACCCGGCCCTTCGTCGTCTGGCGGCTCTGGCTCGATGGCCCCACCCGCCCCGGCCGCGCTCCTTTCGTCGGCACCACCGGGCTCGGCGTCCTCGACAATATCTCGCTCTACCATCTCTTCGAGGACGAGAGCCGCGACTGGGCGGCGCGCCACGGCGGCGCGGTCGTCGAGCTCCACGCCTACGCCATCGATCCCAGCATGGACGAGCAGTCACTGCGGGAAGAAATGCTAGGCGCGTTACACGAGCTCTATCCGGAGACCGCGGAGTGTCCGGTCCTCGAGGAGCGCTGGTTGCTGCGCCAGGATTGTCCCGCCTTCGCGCCGGACTCTCATGCCGGACGCCCGGAAGTGCGCACTCCGTTCACGGCCGTCACCCTCGCCGGCGATTTCGTCCGCCTGCCGATCCCGAGCGCTTTGATGGAACGCGCCGCGGCTTCGGGATTCCTGGCCGCCAACCATGTGTTGGCGCCGCTCGGCGTGCGCCCAGAGCCGATCGCGGCCGTTCCGGCGCGTGGGCTCTTGGCCGGCTTCCCCCTGCCGCGAGCGCAGTCGCGACCTCGGGCCGGGAGCCGCCGATGAAAGCCACGCGCGCCCCCATTCCCTTCGGCCGCCGGCTGCCGCCCACGGGTCCCGCTTCGAAGCTCGAGGATTGGCAGCAAGCGAACCCGGTGTGGATCACGAACGCGCTCCGTCACGCTCGCGCCCTGCCTGCCACCGGTTGGACCGTCGTGGACGCCAGTCGCGCCATCGGCAGGAAACCGCGGCGCTATCGGCTCGCCGGGAAGGATTACGTCGTCTGGCGTTCTTCGGCTGGACTCCTCGTGGCACGCGACGTGTGCCCGCACCTGGGTGCGTCCCTCGCCTCTGGGAAGCTCTCTGGTGACGCGATCGTCTGCCCCTGGCACGGGTTGAGGCTGGGACCGAGCGGGCACGGGGCTTGGAAACCACTCCCTGTGTACGACGATGGCGTACTCCTCTGGGCGGCGCTCGATCCGCAAGCGCAACGCCTCGACCACCCGGTTCTCCACCCCAGGCCCGAGCGCTGTTTCGCCGCCGTCATCCGCAAGGAAGCTCGTTGCGATCCGGCCGACATCCTCGCCAACCGGCTCGATCCCTGGCACGGCGTGCACTACCATCCGCATTCCTTCGGCCGCCTGCGGGTGATGCAGCAGGACGAGGACGCGATCGTCGTGCGCGTCGTGTACCGCGTCGTCGGACGTTACGGCGTCGAGGTGGATGCGCGCTTCCACTGCTCGGATCCGGAAACGATCGTGATGACCATCCTCCGCGGCGAGGGAGAGGGGTCCGTGGTGGAAACACACGCCGCGCCGGTCGACATCGGTCGCACCGCGGTCGTCGAAGCCACCCTCGCTACTTCAGACCGCCGCGGCTTCTGGATCGCAGTAGGGCTCCTGGGTCGGATCCTTCACCCCCTGGTGCGCCGGGCAGCCTTCCGGTTGTGGAGAGACGACGCGGCCTATGCCGAGCGCCTCTATTCGTTGCGCCAAGGTGAGGTCTGAAGGGGACTTAGCATCGGGTTCCCCACCTCGGTGGGGGCCGAGGTGGGCGTCTGGAACGGGCCTCCTTGACGGCCTGCCCCTCTGATGGTAAGTTCGAGTTGAGATTGAGACTGCGTCTCAGTCTCTTCTTGTTCCCTGCCACGGAGATTCGCATGGTCGTCTGCATCTGCATGGGCCTGAACGAGGCGCAGCTGCACGGTCATATCCAGGCCGGGTCGCGGACGCTGCAGCAACTCGCCGCCGTCAGCGGCGCCGGCACCTGCTGCGGCAGCTGCGCCGAGACGCTATGCTGCCTCCTCGACGCAGCGCGACCGCAGGCGAGGCCCGACTGCCGGCGGTCGGACCATGCTTCGCACTCCGAGCCGAAGCCTTCGGCACCGTGGACCCAGGGAGCGAACCGTGAAGTATCCCCATGGCGAGCAGATCCTTGAGTCTCTGAACCAGCTCCTTACCCTCGAGCTCACCGGCGTCAACCAGTTCTTCCTGCACGCCCGCATGTGCCGGAACTGGGGGTACGAACGCCTCGCCGACACCATCCGCCAGCGCTCCATCGACGAGATGAAGCATGCCGAGAAGATCATCGATCGCGTCCTCTATCTCGAGGGCGTCCCGAACTTGCAGCGCCTCGACAAGATCCGTCTCGGGGAGAACGTGCCCGAGATCCTGCGGCTCGACTACGAACACGAGAAGAAACTGGTCGACAAGGTGAAGGAGCAGGTAAAACTCCTCCTCGAGCTCGGCGACCACGGCTCCCGCCAGCTGGTCGAAGAGGTCCTGCGCGGCGAGGAGAATGACATCGACTGGTTCGAATCCCAGTTCGCCCTGATCCAGCAGATCGGCGAAGCCAACTACCTGGCTCAACAGGTCCGAGGCGGATAGGGCATTCCATACGGCCCCATGGGAGGTTGGCGATGCGGTGGATGACGTTGGGGTTCTGTGCAGCGTTGCTCGTTTCCGGAGCAGCTCCCAGCTGGAGCGAAAAGGCGGCGCAGGAGAAGCGCCTGCAAGAGTCGGCCGAGGTCGTCCGCGAGATCCTCGCCCTGCCAGAAGGGATCCCTGAGGACATCCTGAACAAGGCGGAGTGCGTCTGCGTCTTCCCCTCGGTGAAGAAGGTGGCCCTCGGCGTCGGCGGCAGCTACGGCAAGGGCGCCTTGGTCTGTCGCACCGGCCCTGAGTTCAAAGGCCCTTGGGGCGAACCGGCGATGATGCGGCTCGAAGGAGGCAGCTTCGGCTTCCAGATCGGCGGCACGGTCATCGACTTCGTGCTCCTGGTGATGAACCCCAAGGGGACCGGGAGCTTGCTGTCCAGCAAGGTCAAGTTGGGTGCCGATGCCACCGTGGCGGCCGGGCCGGTCGGCCGCACCGCCGCGGCGGCGACGGATGCGTTCATGGACGCCGAGATCCTCAGCTATTCGCGTTCCAAAGGGCTGTTCGCCGGCATCTCACTGGAGGGCTCCACAGTGCGCGAGGACTCCGGCGACAACGAGGATCTCTACGGCCGCAAGATCGGCGCCAAGGAGATCGTCCTTGAAGGCAAAGCGACCCTGCCCGAAGCCGCCAAGCCCTTGATCGCGGCGTTGGAGAAGGCGTCCCCGGGGGAGAGCAAAGGGGGGAGCAAATCCCCGCAGTAGGAGGCTTGGAGAGCGGCGTGACCGGATGATCGCCTTGACCCGAAGCGTCGGCAACCTCGACCGCTGCGAGCTGACTTACCGGGCACGCTCTTTCATCGACGCGGACCGGGCACGAGAACAACACAGGCAGTACGAGAGGCTGCTGCAGGAGCTCGGTGCGGAGGTGGTTTCGCTCCCCGCCGAACCCGACTTGCCGGACGCGGTCTTCGTCGAAGATGCGGCCGTCGTGCTCGACGAATGCGCCCTCGTGCCGCACATGGGCGCCCCGACCAGGCGACCCGAGAGTGCGAGCCTCGCCGCCGCCCTCGCCGCCTACCGGGACCTCGTGCACCTACCGCCCCCCGGTACGCTGGACGGCGGCGATGTCCTGCTTCTCGGCCGCACCCTCTTCGTCGGCCTCTCGACGCGCACCGAC
>DASRJW010000136.1 GCA_035649275.1 Candidatus Krumholzibacteriia bacterium | reverse complement strand
CATGCGCGCGGGACACGAGGATCTCGCCGCCATCGGCCAAGGTCAAGTGGAGACCAGTTGAGGTGGTCTCGCTGCCATCGGGCGTAGTGCTGTTGATGAGCTCGTTGATGATGAGCGTCGCCACTCCCGGCAAAACAACCGTCTGGTTGAAGCCAGTCACCTGAACCGGCACCCCCCCGAACACCAGGTTCATGAAGGCGAGCTCGGCGGCAGTACCATCGCAAAGCGCGAAGACTGTCGCCGGCACTGCATCCGCGGTGAGTGCTGCTGGCGTGCCGGGTAGCACGGACAAGTTCACGGTGTAGGCATGACTGATCGCCGCCGCGCTCGTGCTGTGGGTCTCCGCCCGCATGGCTCCGGCCGTGAGCACCGAGCCGACGCGCACGTCTTGGAGGATCGTTTCCAAGGAGCCGCCACTGCTCGGCAGTTCGCCCGAGTCGCAGACCGTGGTATCGATTGAGCCAACATGGATGATGGCGCCGAAGGAGCGGCCAGTGAACTGCTGCGCGAGCGCGTCACGCGGAACCACGGCTGGCAGCACGAGTCCTATGACCACGATTTCGAGAATGCGACGCATCATCAGCCGCTTCATAGCCTAGCTCCTCCTCCTCCTGTCCGGCTAACGCTCCGGTTCAGCGGCGGGCCGCGCAGCGGACCGTCCGCTGCAACCGGTTGTTAGCCGCGCGCGCGCCGGTAGTGCATGGCGACCGCGCCGCTGCGGAGTGGCTTGGCCGAAACAAGTTCGAGCCGTCGCGTGCTGGGCAGGCCGCCATGGTACAGAGTCGGGCCGTGGCCGGCGATCCTAGGGTGGACGAGGAACCTGTACTCGTCGATCAGATCCAGCCTGTCCAGCTCGGTCGCGAGCTTGCCGCTACCGAGGAGCACGCCGGCCGGGGTCGCGTCCTTCAGGTTCTGCACGCCCGTGCGCAGGTCGCCGGCGATGTGGTGGCTGTTGGTCCACGGGAAGTTCTTTCGCGTCGACGACACGACGTACTTCGGCTTTGCCTGCAGTTTGACCGCCCACTCGCGCATCGCTGGCGGCGCCTCTTGGTCGCCGCGGGCGACCGCCGGCCAGTAGCTCTCCATCATCTCGTAGGTGACGCGGCCCCACAGCATCGCCCCGCCCTCGTCCATGAGGCGGGTAAAGAGAGCGTGCGTCTCGTCGTCGGCGATACCCTCCCGGTGGTCGACGCAACCGTCGAGGGTGACGTTGATGCTGAAGGTCAAGAGTCCCATGGTGGCGCGTCTACTCCGAGTTGAGGGGGACCGATGGACTTTCACTTGTCGACGAGCACCTCGCAGCGGCTAACAAGGATTCGACCGAACCGTATATCCCGAACGGCACCGCAGGATTCTGTCGGATAACATGTCCTCGCGGTCTCCTCGGCGCTGGCCAAGGTGTCAGGCCTACAACCCCTTAGGCCAAGAAGAGCTCATCGCGGTCGTGCACCTATGCCGCCAGGGGAAGCAGTGTAGCGCATGTCGGGGTTCAGAGTGTCGGGGCGGTCGCCCAGGGCATCGACGCGCTACGATGTGGCTCGCGAGAGGATGTCTCCCCCCGGAGTACGATGGACCCGCAGGAACTGGCACGACGCTTACAAGCCTGGCTCGCCGGGCGTCCTGGCCTCTTCGTCCTGCAAGACGATGCCAGCGGCGTGCGTCTGACCGAGGTGGCTACGGCCAAGAGCCTGCAGCTTCCAGCCGACCAGGTGGAGGAGCTCGAGGTCCGGCGCGACGCCACGACCGGGGCGGAGTATCTGGCGGTGTCGTTCGCCACCCGGCCGCCGCTCGCCCTCAGCGAGGCAGGGTTTGCCTTCACTCTGGAGACTCGGAATACAGGACCCCTCTCCGGTGCCCCGCCGGCGATGGGCTTTGCTGACTATCGCCGGCTCCACCGCCATCTCTTGCATCTCCTCGACACGCAGGACGATCCCGAACATCGCCGCGAGGCCCTCGACATCACCATGGTGCTCATCGCCAGCCTCGATGGTGCCCGCGCCGTCGGCCTCGCGGTGGACAGCGAGGAGGCGGCGTTGGAAGTACTCATCCGCCGCCTGGAGGCAGGAGCTTGAAGGTGAGCCCCCTCCACCTCGACGAGCTGTTTCGGCATGCCGACCCGGCGGAGCACAGGCTTCAACGCACGCCGAAGGCCTGGACGAGCCACAGGGACAGACCGGGCAGATAGGTGAGGACGAGCAACACCAGGAGGTACAACCCCAGGAACGGCAGCGAGGCACGCGCCAGCTCCATCACCGGTTTGCCGAAGCGGAAGGAGCCGATGAAGAGGTTGAGTCCCACGGGTGGGGTGAAGTAGCCGATCTCCAGGTTGGCGAGGAAGAGAATCGACAGGTGCACCGGATTGACCTCGTATGCCTGCGCCACGGGCAGGATGAGGGGCATCACCACCAGGATGGCGGAGAAGATGTCCATCATGCAGCCGACGATGAGCAGGAAGACGTTGAGCAGCATCAGGAAAACAAAACGGTGACCGATCCAGGTTTCGATCCATTCGAAGAGCCGCGTCGGGACCTCGGCATCGATGAGGTAGTTGGTGAGACCCAGCGCCGCGCCGACGATGATGAGGATGCCGCCGACGAGCACCATGCTCTCGGTGAACAGATGTTTCAGGTCCCGTAGCTTGATGTCCCGGTAGATGAGGACCTCCGCCACCAGGGCGTAGACCGCGGTCAGGCTGGCCGCCTCGGTCACCGTCACCTTGCCGCTGTAGATGCCTCCCAGGACGACGAAGGGCAGCGGCAGTTCCCAGGCCGCGCCGCGCACCGCCCGCACCAGCTCGTGCCAGGAGAAATACTGCCGCGGCACACCCGTGCGCCGGGCCGTCTGCACCGCGTAGGTGCCGAGCACGAGGAGGAGCAAGATGCCCGGGAGGACGCCGGCCACGAAGAGCTGGTCCACGCTCACGCTGGTCACATAGGCCACCAGGATGATCGGCAAACTGGGTGGGAACAGGAGTCCCAGACTGCCCGAGGTCGTGAGCAGGCCGAAGGTGAAGCGATCGTCGTACTTCTCGGCGCGCAGCGCCGGGAGCAGCAGGCCCCCCATGGCAATGACGGTGACGCCGGAAGCACCGGTGAAGGCGGTGAATACGGCGCAGGCCACCAGCGCCACCAGCGCCAATCCGCCCGGTACCCAGCCCAGCAAGGCGCGGGAGACCCGCACCAGGCGCCGCGGCGCGCCGCCCTCGGAAAGCAGATAGCCGGCGAAAGTGAAGAGCGGGATGGCGATCAGCATGGAATGGGCCATGCGGTACATCTCGATCGCCACGGAGGTCGTGTCGATGCCGTTGGTGGCGAAGGCGATGAGGGTGATGCAGGCGATGATGGTGAAGAGCGGGGCGCCGAGCAGAGCGAGGAGGGCGAGCAGCGGTGCGAGGAACCAGCTCATACCGGCACCTCTCCCGGCGTTTCGGGGTGCAGGCCGCGGCCCTGGATGGCTTCGATCCCATGCCCGAGGAAGCGAGAGCTCATGAGCAGCATGGCCAGGGGCATCACCAGCTGCACTTGCCAGACGGCGACGGAGAGGAAGGCGGCACTGGGTGACTGCATCTCCTCGTGCGCCAGCTTGAAACATGCATGGGCGAGGAACAGCGTGACCGTGGCGGCGAAGAGGTTCGTGGCCACACGCGCCAGCCGCATGCCGGTGGCTGGCAGGAGACGCGAGAGGGCGTCCACATTGATATGGCGTCCCGAGCGGCTCGCGAAGGCCGCGCCGACCACACCGACCCAGAGCAGCAGGTGGCGAAGCAGCGGTTCGATCCAGAGGAGGCCGGTGTCGAACAGGTTGCGCAGCACGACCTGCAGGAAGGAGAGAAAGATCATGACGGCGAGGAGGAGAGCGAGGACGCTGCCTTCCAGGGCGTGAACGAAGGCGCGCAGGGCTCGACCGCGAGGGCCCGCTTGCAGCAGGAGCCGCAGCAGGACGGTGACGATGACCAGGACAGCAGCGCCGGCGAGGAAGCGCCCATCGGTCGGCAGTTGCGACAACCAGCCCGGTGCGCCTCCCACCTCCGCCCCCCCTCGTCGTCTAGCGCGAGCTGCTTGAGCCGGATCCCGCACAGTCGCGACGCTGTACTGCGTCGAGGAGCGCCGGCGGATAGAGCTTGCCCTTCTGTTCCTCCCAGACAGCCTTGCCGACCTCACGGAAGCGCTGCAACTCCGCCGCGGTCACCGCGACGCGCTTGACGCCGCTCTTCTCGATCTCCACCAGGCCCTCGTCGTTTTGTGTGCGCGATTTCTCCACGAGCTGACGGAAGCGGGTGCGGCAGATGCGCAGCACGGGCTCGCGCTGCGCTGCAGGAATGCGATTGAAAGCCTCGCTGGACACTACGACCGCGCCGGAAGCGAAGGTGATCGGCACGTCGGTGAAACTCCCGACGCGGGTGAACCACTGCAGCGCCACGCAGGCGTAGGGCGAGGCGTAGACGGCATCGATGAGGCGTGTCTGCAACGAGGTCATCACGTCGGTGACCGGGAGCGGCACCGGAACGACGCCCATGTGCCGGTAGAAGGATTCGGCCAGGGGATCCCCTTCCCACAGCCACATCTTCGCCTTCTTCAGGTCCGCCTGGGTGGCGATGGGATCCTTGCTGAACAGATAGACGAAGCCGACCTCGGCCCAGCCGAGGAGGGTGAACCCACCCTCCTGGAGATGCTTCTCCAGCGAGGAGCCGACGCACTCGTAGGCCTTGTCGATTTGGGCGTAGTTGTCGAAGAGGAACGGCACCTCCATGACCCGGGTGGCCGGGGCGATCTGGCCGAGACCGAGACCGGTGAAACCGCCGCCGTGCAGCTGGCCACTCCGGATCTTGCGCAGCACCACGATCTCGTCGCCCTGGACGCCACCGGGGTAGACCTTGAAACCCACCGCGCCCCCGGTGGCCTTGCGTACCTCGGCGTCGATGTCGCGCATCGTCTTCATCCAGGAGGAACCTTCGGGAGCGACGGTGGCGATCTTGAGCTCCACCTCGGCTTTGGCGCCGGCCTCGGCTTGGGTAGTGATGGCGAGCGCCGTGCCGACTGCGGCAACGAGTGCCAGGGCGGCGGCGCCACGGACCGAGCCGTGCTTTGTCTCTGTGTTGCGCATGACGTTCCCTTGTCGTTCGTGGCTCAGAACAGCTCGTCTTTGCGCGCCCGCAGCGCCTTGGCGCGCCGGCGGGCGATCTCGTTCATCAGGCGGAACTGCGGCGGCCCCGTGTCGCTCGATTTCTCCACCTCGTCGAGGGTGGTATCGAAGCAGGCTTCGTCGAGAACCTGGCGGCAATAGTACTCGGCGTAGAAGACGTAATAGAGCATGTTGGCTCCGGGGGCGAGAGCGAAGGCTTTCTGGAAGTGCGCCTGGGCGCTGTCGGGCCGGCCGCCGAGCATCTCCGGACGCATCGAATCGAGCATGCCGCGCAAGACGTGTGGCAGTCCCGCCTCGAACTCCGGATCCAACACCAGCAGCCGGTTCAGCATCGCCTCGAGTCGCGGCTGCTGCGCCACCGCCGCCGGGCTCTCCAAGTTCAGACTGATCCAGCGGCCCCAGTTGGCCGTCGCCCAGGCGAGTGCGGGCACATCGGTGCGCATCACCGAGGCCAGGCCACGCTCGAACTCCTCCAGCGTGCCGTCGCGATTACGCGCAAAGGGCTTGCGATGTTCGAGTGCCTGCAAGCCGTGATCCCTCCCGGTGGCGTAATACTGGCTCGCGAGCTCGAGGCTGTCCGGTTCGACGAACCCTAGGGCGTAGCCAAAGTGCAAGAAGGAGGAAACGGTCAGCAGGTCCTTGTTCTTCGGGTCCGTCCGAATGAGGCCATCCACGAGGAGAAGATTCGCCGGGATGGCCTGCGACACGAGATGCAGATCCGTCCTCTCGCGGGCTCCTTCGGTGGCGTTCTCCAGGATTGGGACCATCTGGCCCACGGCGATCTTGCGGGTGAAGCTGCCGCAGCCGGAGAGGGTGAAAACCCCCAGGCATGCGAGCACCACGCCGCTCCACCGCCGCCACCCCATGGCTACCTCCAACCCGGATCGCGACCCCCGGTTCCCCCGCCGGGCCGGCGCCCGGCGATGCTGCGGTGGCGCGACGCTAGAGCAAGAAGCCGCCGACGGGCCAGAGAAACCCAAGCGGAAGCAGCGAGCCACTTCTCTCTGCCCTGCAGGTCTTCCAGGTGGCTTTCTGCGGCAGGGGCCTCCCCTTGACACTGCACCCCCGTCCTCATAGCCTCCGGGTAGCTTATTGAGACTGAGTCGCAGTCTCTTCTAGTCTTTATCCTCCGGGGAGACAGGACCTTGAAAGCGTGTCAGCGATCTGTACAGAGTTTTATTGAGATTGAGTCGCAATATCATCGAACCTGGGGAGGACGCGTCGCCACGACTCTCGCAGCCTTTTCCCTCGCGGGCGCCGTCTGGGTCCAGGAAGCACCGGCGCAAACGTCGCCGAGCAACGAGGAACTGGCCCGACGCATCGAGGCCTTGGCGCAGGAGCTCGAGGACCAACAGCACGGCGAAGTGGCTGGGAAGTTGGAGTCACACTGGGGTCTGGGCCCGGCTGCCTCGAAGGTGTACGGCGTCGCGCACGGACTCTCCTTCGGCGGTTATGGCGAGATGCTCTACCAGGACTTCGCCTCCGACAACGAGAGCGGCGCAGCGACGAATCTGCAGCCCGAAATCGATTTCCTCCGTTTCGTCCTCTATGCCGGCTACAAGTTCGATGATCACGTCCTCTTCAACGCCGAGATCGAGTTCGAGCACGGGTCCACCGAACACGGCGGCTCCGTCTCGGTCGAATTCGCCCATCTCGATTTCCTCCTCGACCCGGCATGCAACGCCCGCGCCGGCATGCTTCTCGTCCCCATGGGAATCATCAACGAGATCCACGAACCGCCCACCTTCTTCGGGGCGAATCGGCCCGACGTGGAGCTGCGCCTCCTGCCCACCACCTGGAGAGCCAATGGCGTCGGCGTTTTCGGCGCCGCGCCGGGGCGCCTGGCGGGCTTGAGCTACCGCGCCTACCTCATCGAGAGCCTCTCCTCCGTGGGCGAGGAGGCTTTCAGCGCCAGCGGCTTGCGCGACGGGCGGCAGAATGGGGCGGAGGCTCTGGCGGAGGATCTGGCCGGCGTGGTGCGCCTCGACTACGAGAGGAGTGGAATCAGCGGCGGCGGTTCGGTTTTCTTCGGGAACACCTCGCAGGGAGCCTTGGATGGCAGCGGTCAGCCCTTCGGCGCCTACACCACCTTGGCCGAGGGACACCTGCAGGTGCGCCGCCGCGGTGCGACGCTGCGCGCTCTCGTGGCGGGTGCTCGCGTGGACGACGCCACGGCGATCAATGTCGCCAACGGCTATGTCGGCAATGCTTCGGTGGGCTCCGAGCTCCTGGGCTGGTACGCCGAAGCGGGATGGGATGTTCTCACCGTGCTCTCCCCCGGCTCGCGCTTCGCTCTCGTGCCCTTCGTGCGCTACTCCGAGCTCGACACGCAGAGAGAAGTGCCGTCGGGCTACAACGCCGATCCGGCCAACGACGAGACCATCCTGACCCTCGGAGCTTCGTTCTTCCCGCACGCGCAGGTCGTCGTCAAGGGTGACTACGAGGTGCGCAGCAATGCGGCGGACACCGGAGTGGATCAATGGAATCTGGCGCTCGGCTTCCACTTCTGAGCCGCGACTGGGGAGCGCGCACCTGGGTGGAAGGCACCAAGGCACCGGGTTGCGCACTGCACCGGCGACGGATCGGGCAGCCATGCTTGCGAACCGCGCTCGGCCTCGCCGCCTGGCTCACGCTGGGCGGCGGCGCCGTCGCCAAGACCTACGAGACCCGGGAAGGCGCCCTGCGTCGCGTCTTCGGCCCCGAGGCCCGGCTCGAGCGGCGCACCGATTTCCTTGCTGCCGCAGCGCTCGACTCGGCGCGCTCTCTCGCCGGCGCTCCCATCCCCTCCTCCCACATCTCCTACCACGAGGCCTGGCGGGGCGACTCCCTGCTCGGACGCGCCTATCTGGACACCCACGTGGTGCGCAACGAGCACGAAACTCTGCTCATCGTCCTCGACCCCGAGGGCCGCACGCGAGAGGTGGACATCATGGCCTTCGACGAGCCCGAAGATTACTTGCCGCCGCGACCCTGGCTGTTGGCCCTGCAGCAGCGCACGCTTTCCAAGCACCTGCGTCCCGGCGACGGGGTGGATGCCATTTCCGGGGCGACACTCTCGGCCCGGGCCGCTACCGCCGCGGTGCGGCGCGTCCTCGCCCTGGATCGAGTCCTGCACGGAAGCCACGGAGGAAAGGGATAAGCGATGCGGTACATGCTGACCGGAAACTACCGCAATCATGTGCTCATGCGCCTGACGCTCCTTTGCACCCTCGTGTTGCTGACGGGATTCTGGTGCACCAACGCGCTCCTCTACTTCCGCAACATGGACCTGCGGCCGCGCTCGGTGGTGGAGTACTACCGCGGCTCGGAGACGGAGTTCGCCATGCCGCGCACCTACGGCGCCATGCTCGAAGTCACCCACATGCACCTGGCGATGATGGCCACGGTGATCCTGCTCCTCACCCACCTCGCCATCTTCCTGCCCTGGTCGCTCCGCTTGCGCGTGATCCTGGTGCTCGCCACCTTCGGCTGCGCGCTGCTGGGGGAGGCGTCGAGCTGGCTGGTGCGCTTCGTGCACCCCGGCTTCGCGCCGCTCAAGGTCGTGGCCTTCCTGGGCTTGCAAACGGGACTCGCGGTGCTCCTCGCCGGCCTCGCCGTGCACCTGTTGCGCCGTCCCGACGTCCCTGCCTGGCCGGCGCCGGGGGAGAGCCCGACACCGCCCCGACGTGGAGCGACGGCGGCTGCAGAGACGGAAACGCCGGCTCAGCGCTGGCAACCAGGACAGTAGAAGGTGCTGCGTCCGGCCTGCACGATACGGCGGAGGCGCCGGCCGCAGCGCCCGCACGGCTCGCCGGCGCGGCCGTAGACCGCGAGCTGCACTTGGAACTCACCGGCACTGCCATCGGCGGCGCGGAAATCGCTGAGCGTGGTGCCGCCGGCGCGCAGGGCCTCCTGCAACGTGCTTTGTACGGCGGCGTGCACGCGCTCCCAGCGCGGCAAGGTGAGTCGCGCCGCCGGCGTCGCCGGGTGCACGCCGGCCCGATGCAAGGCCTCGCTGGCGTAGATGTTGCCGACCCCAACGACGACCGTCGCATCCATGAGGAAGTTCTTCACCGGACGGCGCACGCCGCGGCTGCGGGCGCGGAAATAAGCCGCCGTGCATCCAGGCTCCAGAGGCTCCGGTCCGAGGTGGGAGAAGAGAGGGTGCCGCGGCAAGAGGTGACGCCGCACCACGAAGAGCCGGCCGAAGCGGCGATGATCACGGTAACGCAGCTCGTTGCCGTCGTCGAGACCGAGCCGCACGTGGGTGTGCGCCTCGAGCGGCGCCGCCCCCGGCACGAACAGGAGACGGCCGGACATCCCCAAGTGCAGCACCAGGATGTCGGACCCCGACAGGTGCAGCAGCAGGTACTTCGCTCGCCGCCCGAGACCGACGAAGTTCTGGCCCACCAGCCGCCGGCGGAGGCTCGCTTGCCGGAGCGGCGTCCGTAGCTTCGGATTCAGCACCCGCACCGCGGCGATGCGCCGGCCGAGCAGCCGCCGTTCGAGACTCCGGCGCACCGTTTCCACTTCGGGGAGCTCGGGCACGCTTCACCTTTCTCGGCCGCGATGCTTCTCTGTCGGTGCGGAGAATGACCCGGCACGGCCACGCATCGCGCGTGCTTTGGCGCCATGGCCGCGGTTTCGTGGTCTCGCCATGCCTCGGCGTGTCGCGCCTTCCCGTCCCTCATCGGCCCTTTTCTTGCCTTCGCCGGCCGCATGAGTCGTTACCGTGGCGCGGCCGTCTTCGTGGCCACGCTCTTCACCCTCATCGCTCTCGGTCTCGCCTTCTACATCCTGGTGCCGCGCCGCGAGATCCAGGGGGTGGAGACCCATGTCCTCGATGGCATGGTGGCGACCGTGCAGGGGCTCCTGGGCCGCTGCGGTTTGCCGGGCCTCGGGAGCCTCGCAGTCGTGCAGGGGCCGCCGTGGAACTGGCTCGCCGGGGCCGGCGCCATCGTCCTCGTGCTCACCTTCCTGTACCTCGGCGGCTCGCGCAGCTAGCAGCGCTCCCGCAGCAGCTGCTCGTACTTCGCTTCGACCTCTCGCGCCACGCGCGGCCAGGCGTACCGTGCCACTCGCTGCTGCGACCGCTGCACGAGCTGCCGGCGCAGGCCGCGGTCGGTGAGCACGCGGCGCAGTGCATCGCGCAGATCGCGCGGGTCGCCGCTCTGGTGCAACAGCGCCTCCTGACCGTCCCGCACCACGTCGAGATAGCCCGGAATGCGGGAGGCCACGATCGGCTTTCCCGCCGCCATGGCCTCGAGCAAGGTGATCCCGAAGCTCTCGTGCCCGAGCGACGGGGCGCAGAAGACGTCGCAGTCGCGGTAGAGCTCCACGAGCGGCGCGCCGTGCTGCTCGCCGAGGAACTCGACCCGGCTGCGCAGCGCCCCGGGCAGAGCCGCGCGCTGCCGACCGAGCCCGGGCCCGCCGCCGACCACGCGCAAGCGCAAGCGCGGAAACTCTTGCAGCAGGAGCGCGAAGGCCCGAAGCAAGGTGCCGAGCCCTTTCTTGGGTACGAGCTGTCCGACGAAGAGGAGGGATTGTTCACCCAGCGGCGGCTCCACGTGTCCGTTGGGGGAGAAGCGGTGCAGATCGATGCCGTTGGGGACGATCTCGAAGCTCGCGTCGCCGAAGTAGCGCTGGTAGGCCGCCTGCGCCGCCGGCGATACCGCCAGCGCCAGGTGCAAGCGCTGCAAGCGCGGCTGCAGCACTCGGCGCCAGAGGGCCAGCATGTGCTCCCGGGCGTGATAGGCATGGAAGGTGCCGACATTGAGCGCCGTACTCCGATCCAGAGCGAGGAGCGGTAGCGTCGGCGTCATCGGATTGTGCACGTGCACCAGGTCGAAACCTTCGCGGCGGAGCAGCGTGTCGAGCCGGCGCGGCAGCCCCGGAGCCCAGGTGACGCTGGCGACGCTGCCGTTGTAGGGGAAGCGCACCGCGCCCCCGAAGCGATGGGTGTGGCGCTCCAGCGCCGGGTCCACCGGAGCGCGCCCGCTGTGCCGGCTGGTGACGATGTGCACCTCGTGTCCGAGGGCGACGAGCTCGCGGCTGAGATGCGCCACGTGCTCCCCGATGCCTCCCGCCCAGGGAGCGAAGAACTCGGTCACCTGCGCGATCTTCATCGACTCTCCCCGGCCAGCGCCATGGGCCGCCTTTCCTGGCGTCGCTCTGTCGGTGGCAGCGCTCCCACGGGCTGTAGCAGGCACCACTGTTCCGGGTGCCGGCGGACGACGGCGAGGAGTGCGGCCGCGAACGCCGCCGCAACGGCGCGGACCTCCGGAGCCGCCACGGCTCCGGCTGCCGGCGCGGCGAGATCGGCACCGATCTCGACGACGAAACCGTCCTCGCGCCGGAGAGGAAAGAAAGCGTGGATGCCGGCACCCGCTTGCAGCGCCACGCGGATCCCCGCGGTCGGCACCAGCAATTCCCCGCAGCCGAACGGCACCGCCAGCTGGCGCCCGTCGTAGGTGCGATCCACCAGCAAGCCGAGGATGCCATTATCGCGCAGCACCGCCCAGGGAAGGCGCGTGCGGCTGCCGAGGGGGACGACGCGCATGCCGTGGCGCTGGCGCATGCCGTTGTAGAAGCGCTGCAGCCGCTCCGGGCGTAGCGGTTCGGCGAAAGTCGTCAGGGCGCCGAAACGGCGCACCAGTGCCGCACCCGCCACGTCCCAGTTCCCCAGGTGGGCGCCGAGCACGAGAGCACCGCGACCGCGCGCCAGCGTCGCTGCCAGCGCCTCTTCCCCGTGCAGCCGCACCGCACCGACGGCGGCTTCCGGCGCGCGCTGCGCCAGTCGCATCGCTTCCAGGTAGTAGAGGGCGTAGCTGCGGAACACCTGGCGGCGGAGCGCCGCCGGCGCCGGTGCACCCAGGGCCTGCTGCAGGTTGGCATCCACGACAGCGCGGGCGTGGGGCAGCAAGGCGGCACCAATGTCGCCGGCGGCTCGCGCGCAGGCTCTGGCCCAGCGTCGCGGGAACGCTGCCGCCACCGGGCTGCCGTAGGCCAGGAGCAATTGCGGATTCAACCCCGGTCACCCCCGCCAACGCCGGCACGGCGAGCGCCGTCGCAGGCCATGACGGCGAGCGCCGTCGCAAGGTAGCATCGGCTCCTGCGGCGCTCCAGCCCGTTTTTCCCCGTTCGCCGGGCACGGGTTAGAATGCACCGCGCCTAGCGCAGCCGGCGCCCCCGACCGCTGGAGCACTCATGCCCGAGGCCTTCACCCGCACCGCCCCACGCACGCTCGCCGACTGGCGGCAGCTGTGGAGCTTCACCCTCGATCCCTATCGCACCGTGCGCCGGCGGACGCGCGAGGTGCGGGTGGGCAGCGTCGGCATCGGCGGCGACAACCCGGTGCGGCTCCAGTCCATGACGATCGCCGACACCCTGGATACTGCCGCCGTGGTCGAGGAAATCACCGCCCTCGCCCACGCCGGCAGCGAGATCGTCCGCGTCACGGCACCGAACCGCAGCGCCGCGGAGAATCTCGGCCCCATCCGTCAGGCCCTGCGCCAGCGGGGCGTGCAGGTGCCGCTCGTGGCGGACGTGCACTTCACCCCGCAAGCGGCGCTCATCGCCGCCGAGCATGTCGACAAGGTCCGCATCAACCCGGGCAACTATGCGGACCGCAAACATTTCAAGCGCTGGGAGTACACCGACACGGAGTACGCCGCGGAGTTGGAGCGGTTGGAAGCGGCGTTCCGCCCCCTGGTGCTGCGCTGCAAGGAACGCGGCGTGGCCATGCGCATCGGCACCAATCACGGCTCCCTCTCGGATCGGATCCTCAATCGCTACGGCGACACCCCCGAGGGGATGGTGGAATCGGCCCTCGAATTCGTCCGCATCTGCGAGCAGCACGGCTACCGCGATCTGGTGCTGTCGATGAAGGCCTCTGATGTCAAGGTGATGATCGCCGCCTACCGCCTGCTGGCGCAGCGCCAGGAAGCGCTGGGCATGAACTATCCGCTGCACCTCGGCGTCACCGAGGCGGGCGCCGGTATGGCGGCGCGCGTCAAATCGGCGATCGGCATCGCCACTCTCCTGGCCGACGGCCTGGGCGACACCATCCGGGTTTCCCTGACTGAGGATTCGGTGTTCGAGCTCCCGGTGGCGAGAGCCCTTGCAGCGCCCTTCCAAAGCACCAGACGCGAAACTCTCCCCTTGGCAACGACGCAGCCCCCGCCCTGGGATCCCTACTTCTACACCCGGCGTGCAGTGCAGCCGCTGGGGCGCGGCAGCACCCGGCTCGCCAGTGACCAGCCGCCCCGCCTCGAGCTCGTGCTCGAAACCGGGGCGGACACCGATCTCGAGGCCCGGCTCACCGCCTGCACCGGTGCCGACCTCGTGCTTCTCGCGCCGAAGGAGACGAGCGCAGCCATGTGGGCGTCGCTGGAGCGACGACGTGCCGCCTTGCCGCGTGGCTTGCCGGGGTGTGGCCTCGAGATCCCAGCCGCCTCGCTCCTGGAACCGAGCCTCGCTCAAGCCCTCGACGGCACCGGCTGGGAGCGACTGTCGTTGCGTTTCGACGCCTTCGATCCCAGGATTCCCCCCATCCTCGCGGCGCTGCCGTCGCGGCCTACGGTGCAGTGCACCGCCAGCGCCGAGGTCTTGCTCCGCTTGGCGACGGCGGTGGCCGACGCGCTCCTTCCTGAAGTCGCGCTGGCTTTGCAACCGGCGGGAACCGCGGCGGCGACCTTGCATGCCTGGCGCGCTCTCCTCGCCGCCTGGCCGGCCGCCACGCCAGCCTTGCCTCTCGTGCTCCGCGGCCCCATCCTGGCGGCGGAGCAAGCCGTGGACGCGCACGTCAGCCAGGCGGCGCTGCAGACGGCCTGGGAGCTCGGCGGGCTGGTGGCCGATGGCATCGGCGACGCCATCCAGCTCGCTGCCGGACCTGGCGCCCTCGATCTCGCCCGCGAGATCTTGCAGGCCACGCGGGCCCGACTCTCCAAGGCCGACTTCATCGCCTGCCCCTCGTGCGGCCGCACGCAGTTCGACCTGCAGTCCACCACGGCGCGCATCGAGTCCCGACTGCGCCACCTGCGGGGCCTGAAGATCGCGGTCATGGGCTGTATCGTGAATGGTCCGGGCGAAATGGCCGACGCCGACTTCGGCTACGTGGGCAGCGGCCCGGGGAAGATCGATCTCTACGTGGGGCACGAGCGCGTCGAGCGCAACGTCCCCGAGGCGGAGGCCGTCTCCCGCCTGGTGGAACTGATCCGCCGCCACGGCCGCTGGGTCGAACCCGGCGCGGCCGGCGGAACCGAATGACCCCTGGACGTGTTGAGAGAACGCACCGGCGCTGGAACAGCGCGCAACCAAAGGAGAAGCGCATGCGACCTCGAACTGTCCCGAGCCTCGGGCTCGTCCTCGCCTTCGCCCTCAACGCCGGCATCGCCGTCGCCGGCCCGGACGACCCGGAGCTCGAGATCGGCAAGAAAGGTCCCGCCTTCGAACTCCTCGGAGTGGATGGCCAAAAGCACGCTCTCAGCGAGTACTTGAGCAAGAACAAGGTCACGGCGGTGGTGTTCACCTGCAACACCTGCCCCTACTCGCAGGCCTACGAGCCGGTGCTGCTGGAGATCGCGCAGAAGTACACCAAGCAACCGGTGGCCTTCGTGCTGATCAATCCCAACGACGTCGAGGCGAAGCCCGGCGACTCCTACGAAGCCATGGTGGAGCGCGCCAAGGAGAAGAAGTATCCCTTCGCCTACCTGCACGATGCGACACAGGCCGTAGCGACCGCATACGGCGCGCAGCGCACCCCGCACGTCTTCCTCCTCGACGCGAACGGCGTCTGCACCTACCGCGGGCGCATCGACGACAGCGTCAAGCGGGAAGAAGTGAAGACCCACGACTTCACCGATGCCGTCGACGCCATGCTCGCCGGCAAGGAGATCACCACCGCCTCGACCAAGGCCTTCGGGTGCACGATCAAGTGGCGCAAGGCTTCCTGAGCCGCCGCCTCTCCGGAGTGCTCTGCGCCGCCCTCGCCGGCTTTTCGGCCTGCGGCGGCCAGAGCGCCCCGGAAACCACGCGCCTCGATCTGCCGCAGCTCCAGGCCAGGGTCGCTGCCCCCCGGTCGCATCCCCTCCTCCTCGTCTTCTGGGCCACCTGGTGCGAGCCCTGCGTGGCGGAGATGCCCGACCTCGCGGCGCTGCACGGCCGGCAAGCGGGTGCGCTCGACATCCTCGGCGTCAGCCTGGACGCCTTCCTGCATCCGGCGGAGAAGAGTCTGTCCCTGGTCACCGAGCTACTCACCCGCACTCCCATGCCATACGAGAACGTGGTGTTCGTGGGCAAACAGGACGAGCTCTTCGCCGCCTTCGACCTGCCTGGCGGGATTCCCTATGCGGTGCTCTACGACGGGAAAGGGCGAGAGCTCCGGCGCTTCGCCGGCAAAGTGGAACCGGCAGTGGTGGAAGAACTCCTCGCAGGAGCGGCAGCGAGCGAAGCGCGCTAGCGGAGGAGAACAAGACGGCCGCGCTCGTCCACGCCGGGGGCCTGCAGACGCACCACGTAGACACCCGAGGCCACCATCGCGCCCCGGTCGTCGGTGCCGGTCCAGGGGACGTCGTGCCTACCCTCGGCGAGGGGTGACTCCAGGAGCCGCCGCACGAGCCGGCCGCGGACATCGAAGATCCGCAGCGACACCGGCCTTGGACCAGCGCCCTCCAAATCGAACCGCAGGCGCGTCGCCGGGTTGAAGGGGTTGGGCCATGCCGGCAGGAGGCGCCCGCCGAACGGCAGGCCCGGAAGCACCGCCACGTCCACCGTGGTGGAGAAGGTCACTTCCACCGGTGCCGTCCACAGCCGCTGGTTGTCCGCTTGGGTGAGGCGCAGGAAGTAAACGCGTTGCACGCCGTCGCCGGGTGCCGGGTTCTCCTCGTCACGATAGACGAAACGCGAGACGTTGGAGGCTGTCGCCACCACCACCGGATCGCTCACGCCGGGCACGCCACGGAAGAGCTCGAACTGGCTCGTCGCTTCGCCGTCGGGATCGCTGACGCTGACGTCGAAGTTGACGCCGGCACCGACCAGGGCTTCGAAGCGCGATCCCATGGGCCAGCCGTCGACTTTCATGGCCACGGCGGCGTTGTGGTCCTGGGTCGCATAGGTGCGTCGGGCCGCGATGCTGGTGAGAATGAACTCCTTGGTGAGCGCTTCGGCCAGGACCGCGGTCCGGCTCTGCGTGCTCGCCCCCCAGTTGGCCGTATGGTTGTCCTGGTCGCCGAAAGCGCCGACGAAGTAACCGCGGCGGAAGGCCAGCTGGTACTGGGAATCGAAGTTGGTGTTGCCCACGTCGCTTTCGGTCGTGCTGGTCGAAGTGGCCGGGCCGTTGATGAGGGCCATGCCGCGAAGCACGGCGGCGCCGTTGCTGGTGAAGACGAGGTCGGAGAAATTCCCCGCCCCCGGATGGCACAGCTCCGCCAGCGGTCCCCACGGGCTCGGGTTGTTGAGGATGGCGGTGTAGAGCCCCGCGTAATCGTCCTGGGCGACGAAGATGTCGAAATTGCCGGCCTCCCAGCCGAAGAGCACCGGGGCCTCGAAGATGTTCACGTGGCCAGCGCTGGCCAGTCCCCACTCCTGTCCATAGATGGCGACGAACTGCCCGTCCTCGTTCGCCGCTGCCGCTTGCGCCAGACCTTGCTGGTAGAGTGCCGGGGTCATCGCGAAGCCGCCGGCGGCGTGGTTGTGGTCGGTGACGGCGAGGAAATCGAGGGGCGTCGGCGCCGAGTTCCGCGCGTACTGGTACGCCGCCGCCGGGGTGAACAGGCCATCAGAATAGCCCGTGTGCGAATGCAGGTTGCCGAAGTAGGCGTGCAGCCCGGCGGTGCGATCGGTGAAGGGCAGCGGCACGGTGCCCGAGGCGGCCGAGGGCACCGTCGACAGTGCCGAGGCGTTCTGGCAATCCAGCGTCTTCAGGGCGAAATAGTAGGTTTGCCCTGGGTCGAGACCGAAGACGGTGAAGCTGTGTACCGTCCCGGGAGTGCCGGGAAGGGGTTCGTTGAAAGCGTCTGCGGCGGCATCGAAGTTCCCTGCCGTGATCGGGACAGTGCTGTACTTCACCACGTGCAGCAGCGCCGTGCCGGTTTGCCCGTCGTTGCCGACCGCTGTCCACTGCAGATCCACCTCGCCGGCATACGACCCAGTGCTCGCGCTCAGATCGTTCACCGCGGCGGGCGCTACAGCATCGGAGGCACAGTTCGACACCCCTGGAGTCGGAGTGCGCCAGGCGAAGTTGGGCGGCTGGCTGCCGTCCGGGAGATTGGCCCAGCTCTGTCCGGTCATCGCGGCGCCGTAGGCGGTGCTGTGCACCACCGCCGCCAAGTTGCCTGTCCGGTTGCTGTTGAGATAGACCGTGTCGCCGGTATTGTTGAGATACGCCACTCCCGCGCCGCGGACGACACGGAAGTCTCCGGCCTGCAGGATCGCGCTCGTGCCGTACGCGGGGTCGAAATCCTCCGGGAGCCGGCGGCGCACGGTGGCGTCGTTGATGGTGGCGGCGTCCTCGATCGCCCAGCCAGTGACGTCCACTGCCGCCGTGCCGGCGTTGTAGACCTCGATCCACTCGTTGTTGTCGTCGATGCCCACCGGATCCGGGACCATCTCGTTCAGCCGCATCTGGGCTTCGGCGCCGAGGGGAAACAAAACGGCGAGGAAAGCGGCAAGGGCGAGACGCATGGCAGGCTCCCAAACTCAGTGAAGCTCGGTGAATTCGCGCCCCGTCGGCGCGAGCGCCTGGACGGGGAACCAAAGTCCGGAATGGGCGCCTATATTCTAGCAGCCCTCGGTGCGTCCCTTGCACCGGGATTCAGGGCCGGCTTCTGGAGGCCTGCGGCGCCGCGCCCGGCTGGCCGAGGAGACTGCTGATGCGCACCCACCCGGGTTTCCTGGAGCGGCGGCACGCGGCGCGGGTGGGGCTCGTTCTCCTCGTCTTCCTGGCTGCCGCCGTGCTTTGCCTGCATGCGGCGGTCCCCTCCTCCCTCGTTTCCTGGAACGCCGACCCCGTGCCGCCGCGGCCGGGCCCCACCGGGCTCCCGCCCGCCGCCGACCTCCCGGCCGGGGCCTGCCCTCTCTGCCGTCCGGACCCGAGCATCCCCATCGTCCAACTTGGCCCCGCGGACACGGATTCCCTCGGGCGCACTTACGCCGCCTTCAACGAAGCGCTCCTGGCGCGGGCCGATTCGCTGCTCGCCGCCGGCGCCTTCGGCCCGCCGGAGAAGGCGGCCTCCCGCGAGGCGGTGCATCTCCTGGCACGCATGCTGGCGGTGAACTCGCTCCACTACATGATCGGCTTCGCCACCGCCCCGGACCGCATCTACGAGGTCTCCGAGGCCTCCTTGCGCCAGGCCTTCGCGCGTTACTCCGACCCTGGGGTGTATCCCATTGCGCGCATGCGTCGTGGCCGCATGGGCCTGGGCCGCATCTGCGTGCACTACGACCTCACAGCCCCGCTCGACAGCACCACGGTCGTCGGCGGCGTACGGCTGCGGACGCACATCGAGGACGCCGATGTGGGCGGCAAGAAGCAGCGCGTGCTCGTTCTCGAGGTGCCCACCATCCTCTGGAGCACGGTGGACGTGCTGCTCGGCGAGCACTTCACCTGCAAAGCCGAGCTCAGCCGCAGCAACGGTCCCCCGGCGCCGTACGACCTCTACCTCTTCTACGACGTGGACGGCATGTACTTCCGCAAGTGGGGAGTGCACCAGCCGCGGGCGATGAGCTTCTGGTCGACACCGCGCGACGTCGGGCGCTTGACGCTGCCGCGGACGCCGCTGGTTGGGAGCGCGGTGTACTTGCCGCATGTCCATTTCGAGTTGCCCTTGATGCTTCCCGATCTCGGCTTCGACGACCTGCGGCTCGTGGACGTGCCGCAACCCATCCTCAGCCTCAGCTACCTGCGCGCCCAGGCGTATCCGGACTGGATGCGCCGCGCCGAGCCGCGGGGCTTCAAGGACTGGCAGAGCTACGGTCCGATCCCGCCGGACCTGCGCTTGCGCTTCCCGGATCAGTAGCGCCGCGTCGCTCCGTGCCGGGACGCCGCGGTGCCGCGATGCCCGTGTGCCGCGATGCCGCGGAGCCGTGACGCCTCCGCGGTTGCCGGAACGCTGCGGCTCCGCTATCGTGGGCCGTCGCTGCGGCCCTCGCACCCCGGGAGTTCCCATGCAACTCGACGCCAAGAAGGCACTGCTGCACCGGCTCGGCCTCCAGGAGAGCAACCCGGGGGCGTGCAGCGGGAAGTGGCTCGACACGCGCGGCGAGCCGCTCGCCTCCATCGATCCGACCACGGCCACCACGATCGCGAACGTGCGGAGCGCCACGGCGGCGGACTACGAGCGCATCGCCGCCGCCGGCGCCGAGAGCTTCCGCGCCTGGCGCCTGCGGCCGGCGCCGCAGCGCGGCGAGATCGTGCGGCAGCTCGGCCAGTTGTTCCGCACCCACAAGAGCGATCTCGGCGCCCTCATCTCTTGGGAAATGGGGAAGGTCCGCAGCGAGGGCGAGGGCGAGGTCCAGGAGATGATCGACATCGCCGATTTCGGCGTCGGTCTGTCGCGGCAGCTCTACGGCAACACGATGCAGAGCGAACGCCCGCTGCACCGGATGTACGAGCAATGGCACCCCCTCGGCCCGGTGGGCATCATCACCGCCTTCAACTTCCCCGGCGCCGTCTGGGCCTGGAACGCCATGATCGCCGCCGTCTGCGGCGACACCATGATCTGGAAGCCCTCGCACCAGACGCCTCTCGTGGCCATCGCCATCCAGCAGCTCTGCAACCGGGTCATGCAAGAGCACGGCGCCGAAGGGGTCTTCAACCTGGTGATCGGCGACAGCCACACGGTGGGCGAGGCCTTGCTCGCCGACCGGCGCGTTCCCCTGGTGAGCGCCACCGGCAGCTGCCGGATGGGCAAGCGGGTCGCCGAGGTGGTGGGCAAGCGCTTCGGCCGCAGCCTCCTCGAACTGGGGGGAAACAACGCCATCATCGTCCTGGACGACGCCGATCTCGAGCTGGCGTTGCGCGCCGTGCTCTTCGGTGCCGTGGGCACGACGGGGCAGCGTTGCACCTCGACGCGGCGGCTCTTCCTGCAGCGCGGTATCGCCGGCGGCTTCGTCGACCGTCTGGTGCGTGCTTACCGTTCGATCCGCATCGGCGATCCCCTCGATCCGGAGACACACATGGGGCCGCTGGTGAACGAGCAGGCCCTCCGCGACATGCAAACGGCCCTGGAGCGCGCTCGGGCCGAGGGCGCGGAGATCGTGGTCGGCGGCGGCCGTCTCGACCGTCCCGGCTGGTTCGTCGAGCCCGCCATCGTGCGCTCTTCCTGGCACCTCGAGGTGGCGCGGGACGAGACCTTCGCTCCCATCCTCTACGTCATGAGCGTGGAGTCCCTCGACGAGGCGATCGCCCTGCACAACCAGGTGGACCAAGGCCTGTCGTCGGCGCTGTTCACCAACAACCTGCTGGCGGCAGAAACCTTCCTCTCTGCCCGGGGTAGCGACTGCGGCATCGCCAACGTCAATATCGGCACTAGCGGCGCCGAGATCGGCGGCGCCTTCGGGGGCGAGAAGGACACCGGCGGCGGCCGCGAGGCCGGCTCGGATTCCTGGAAGCTCTACATGCGCCGGCAGACCAACACGATCAATTGGAGCCGCGAGCTGCCGCTCGCGCAAGGCGTGCGCTTCGAGGTGGGGTAGCGAGGCGTGGCGGGAGCGCTGCTCATCTTCAGCCTGACCTATGCGCTGATCGCAGCGCGCCGGGTCGGCCTCGTCCGCATCGCCCGGGCCGCGGCGACCACCGCCGGCGCCGCCGCCTGCGTCCTCGCCGGCATCCTGGCGCCCGAGCAGGCCTACGCCAGCATCGACGGCGATACGCTGATCCTGTTGCTGGCGATGATGCTGCTGGCAGCGCACCTGGATCAGGCCGGCTTCTTCGAATGGGGCGCCGCCATGGCGTTGCGCCTGGCGCGGACGCCGCAGCGCTTGTTGACCGTGCTGGTGTTCTCCACCGGGCTGCTTTCCGCCTTCCTGGTCAACGACGCCGTCTGCTTCCTGATGGCCCCGCTGCTCGTGCGCGTCGTCCGCCGCCTGCAGCTCGGCAGCACCCTCTTCCTCATGGCTCTCGCCACCAGCGCCAACATCGGCAGCGTCATGACCATCGTGGGCAATCCGCAGACGATGATCGCCGGCTCCCTGGGGAAGCTGTCGTTTTCCGGCTACTTCGCTTGTATGGCGCCCCTCGGTCTCTTCTGCCTGGCGCTGAATCGCGTCCTGCTGCCGCGCTTCTACCCGCTGCAGCGCCGCGTGCCGCCCGCCTGGGCCCGGCAGGCGGACTCCCTGGAAGCGCCCTTCGACGACGCCGACGAGCTGCCCCACGAGCTGCGGCGCACGGTGGCCGCCCAGCTCGAGCGCGGTTTGCTCCTCAAGTGCCTCCTCTGCCTGCTGGCGGCGCTCATCGGCTTCTTCGCCGGGCTCAATGTCGCCTGGTGTGCTCTCGGCGCGGCGGCCATTCTGCTCCTGCTCGTGAGCGACGACCCCCGCTCCACCTTGCGCCAGGTGGACTGGCAGCTGCTTCTCTTCGTCGTCGGACTCTTCGTAGTGGTCGGCGCCCTGCGCAGCCGGGACGCCAGCGGCGCCATGCTGGAGGCCTTGCGGCCCTGGCTGGGACAAAGTCCGGAGCGCCAGAGCTGGGCGCTGGCTTTGCTCACCCTGGTGGGCAGCAACGTGGTCGGGAACATTCCTTTCGTCTTGGCCGCCAGCGAGTGGATGCCGCAGTGGAGCGATCCTCACCTCGGCTGGATGATCCTCGCCATGGCGAGCACCTTCGCCGGCAATCTCTTCCTGGTGAGTTCCGTCGCCAACGGGCTCGTGCGCGACGCCAGCGCCGAGATCTCCCGCCTGCGCTTCCGCGACCACATGCGCTACGGCGTGGTGATCACGCTCCTCAGCACCGGGATCGGGACTTTGTGGCTGCTGCTCGTGCTCTGAGGGCGGAGTGCCGGCCCCCGAGCGGGCCGGGCCGCGCGGTGCGACTCAGGACGTCGGGGGGTCGCTGCCGGGGGCGGCCACCGGCGAGGCATGCCGATGGATCAGGAGCCAGCGACCGCGCTGCTTCTGGAAGATGTTCGTCGCCAGCGTGGTGGCGACCCTCGAGCCGTCGAGCGTGAAGGAAGAGATGCGTTCCTGGCAGGTGACCACGGCGATGGGGCCGTGGATATTCACCTCCGCCAGCAACGGTTCGATGGTGAAGGCGATGGAGCGGGTGAAGACTGCGCGCCAGCTTTCGCGGATGGTGGCCCAGCCGGAGAGCATCGTCTCCCCTGGGTGCGAGCAGCGGACCTGGGGTGAGTGCGCCCAGAGCTGCTCCAGACGCAACAGATTCTGCGCCGACAGCGCTTCGTAGAAGCGCTGGTTCACCACACGAACTCGTTCCGCCTCGCTGTGCATGAACCTCCCACGGCAGGAGCGGGCCGCATTCTAGCAGAGACCTGAGCGCCGTCCAGCAGAGACCGCGCCACGCGAGCCGGCGACGCGAGCCGGCGTCGTGCAGGTCCATGGCGCCCCACCGCGCACCGCCACGCCTGTACCGGCCGCCTACCCCAGCGCGGCGATGTCGCGCTCCAACCGCTCCAGGGCGGACCGGATGGATGCCACCGCTTCGGAGTGTCGTTGCGGGTAGCAGATGTCGCGCAGCGCCTTCTGCAACCCGAGATCGCCCAGCCAATGGATCTGCGCCTGCAAAGCCCGGCGCTCCAACTCCACCATCTCCCGTTGCGGATACTCCTCCTCCGCCTCAGCGGCGAGATAAGCGGCCACGGGTCCTTCCAGGCCGAGGAGCACATGCTGCAGCGCGTCGCGCTGCTCCTGCAAGCGTCGCCGCTGTTCCTGCAAGCGCAGCACACGCGCCGCGCGCCCGTAGGCGAGAAACGCGAGAGCCGCGGCCAGCAGCAGCGACAAGAGCGTCTGGTCCCAGGTGATCACGGCGAGCACGAGAGCTCCCTTCGCTCCTCAACGCAGCCAGCGCAGAGTCGGTGTGACACTGCCGGGCCAACCGCTGCCAGCGGCTTCGCCCTCGCCTCCCGGTCCGACGCGTTGGAGCACCGCCCGGTCCCAATCCGCCGTTTGTCGCGGTGCTTCGCTCGGCGCCAAGACGAGGAGGAGGGCGGCGCCCTGCGTCTCGAGCTCTGGCAGCGCCAGCTCGTGCACCGATCCGGCCTGCAGCACCGGGATCGCGGCGCTGCCGCCGGGAATCAAACGGCGCAGCTTGCCAGCGCCGGCTTCGTACACCAAAGCGATGGCGTCACGGTCGGGCTCGAGCACGAGGGAGGTGAGAGCGGAAGAGAGACGCGGCACCGGCACGGTCGCCAGGGAATCCAGCGTGCCGCTCCGCAACGCCGCCAGACGCACGAGACGCACTTGTGGTGGCTCCGGCGCACGGCGCGCCAGCGTCACCACCAGCACTCCCACGCCGAGGAGGACGAGGAGAAACGGCAGCCAGAGAGAGAGGAGGCGCCGGGCCAACCAGGCATGCCAGGGCACCACCTGCCGCTGGCTCAGGCGGAACGCCCGCCACTCGAGCTCGCGGAGCGCTCCGGCATTGCCAAAGGTCTGCTCTGCCAGATCCCGGCAGGCGGAGCACACCCGCAGGTGCTGCTCCACCTCCACTTTCTCTTCGCCGACGAGGAGATCGTAGCTCAGAACCTTGACACCGAGCTGCGGGTCCATGCATCGGCTCACGTCCGCCTCCGTGTCGGAGGGCTTCACCCCGCCGACGCCGCCATCCTACCCCAGGGACACAGGTGCGCGCTGGCGGGCACGAAGCAGCGCTTGCATTCGCTCGACTCTCTCCGCACCATGCCCTGGAGGCCCGGGTCTCCAAGGGCCCGCGTCATGCAAGAGAGAGGAGATCGCGATGCAGAGGTTGCTGCTGCGCTGGCTCGTCTCGGCCGTGGCGATCATCCTGGTCGCCTGGTTCCTGCCCGGCATCGATGTCGGCAGTGGCACTCCCGGCGTGGTGACCGCCCTCGTCGGTGGCGGGCTCCTCGGCGTGTTGAACCTGATCGTGAAGCCCGTGCTCGTGCTGCTCAGCTGTCCCCTCGTGCTTCTCAGCTTGGGGCTCTTTCTCTTCGTCATCAACGCCGCCGTGCTGCTCCTCGCCAGCAATCTCTCGCAGCGATTGGGATACCCATTCCATGTCGACGGCTGGCTCACCGCCCTCTTCGGCTCCATCCTGATCACCATCGTCTCCTGGCTGCTGCAGCGCGTTCTGAACGACAAGAAGAAGCAGGAGGACTCGTGAGCTCGAGCCTTCTCGTCGGCGTCGTTCTCGTGGCCACGGGAGCCCTCGATATCGTCCTCGCCCTCGTCGTCGTCGGGCCGCGCCTGCCGGAGAAGAAGCGGAAGACGGTGCAGATGTCGATGCTCCTCGGCGCCATCCTCGTCGTCGTTCTAGGAGTTCTCTTCCTCACCGGCAGCGTTGGGGGCCGGCCCGGTGCCTGAGGTCGTCCCTACGAGCGGCGAGATCGCCCTCCCCTACGGCCTCGTGCGCTGGTGGCGAGAAGGCGCGCTGCACCGCCGACCGCTGTTCCTCGCCGCGCACGGTGCCGGCGCACCGTCCGCCAGCGCCTTCATGCGAGCCTTGAGCGCCGGCCTCGATCAGCGCGGCATCGCGGTGCTGCGTTTCGATTTCCCCTACATGACCCGCGGCACCGGGCGCCGCGCCGCGCCGGATCCGGCCCCGGTTCTCCTCGCCGCCTGCGGCGCGGTCTTGCAGCTGGCGCGCTCCTGGCTCGCGGGCTCGGCCCCACCGGCGAGCCTCGCCGTCGGCGGCAAATCCATGGGCGGACGGATGTGGTCCATGCTGCTCGCGAGCGGCGAGGCTGCCGCAGTGCAGGCGGCGCTCTACTTCGGCTATCCCCTGCATCCTCCTGGCAAGCCGCAGTCGCTGCGCCGCGACCACCTCGCCGCGGTTCCCGTGCCCCAGCTCTTCGTTTCCGGCAGCCGCGACACGCTGGCTCGACTGGATCTGCTGCAGGAAACCGTGGCGGCGTTGCCCCGCGCCCGGCTGCATCTCGTCGAAGGCGGCGATCACTCTCTCGCCACCCACCGTCGCGCTCCCCCCGACGGCAGCGAGGCCTGGCTCGATGCGGCGGCGCAGTTCGTGCACGAAACCACCGCTGCTGCGGGCCGCTGAAGGTGATTGGCGCCCCAGCGGCGCTCGCACTAGAATGCATGGACCCCCTGCCCCGTTCCCAGGAGGACCCGATGCCCCGCCGTTCCCTGCTATACCTCGCTGCCTGCCTCCTTCTCCTCGGCGCACCGGCGTTCCCGGCTACCGAGCCCGAGCCTGTGGCGCGCGGCGTCTACGAGGTTCCAGCCAAGGGGGAACGGCAGCTGCAGGCGATCCTCGAGCAGGGCATCGACGTCCTCGCCCTCACGCGGCGGGGGACGCTACAGTTGAGCGCCACGGCGGCGCAGGTGGACTTCCTCCAGCGTCTCACTGGCCAGGTCGTGGTGCTGCGAGAGCCCGGAGCCAAGGCCACGATCGCCGCGCTCGACGCCAACCTCGGGGCCTATCGCACCTACGCCGAGGCGACGACGGTGATGCAGAATCTCGTCGCCGTCCATCCGACGCTGGCGTCGCTCACCTCCATCGGCCAGTCCCACGAGCTCCGCTCCCTCTACGCCCTCAAGATCTCCGATGCCGTCGGCACCGACGAGGACGAGCCGGAGGTGCTGCTCATGGGTTGCCACCATGCGCGGGAGCTCATGAGCGTGGAGATGCCGCTCCAGTTCGCCGAATACCTGCTGGCGAACTACGGCACCAATCCCCAGGTGACGCAGCTGGTCAACGAGCGCGAGATCTGGATCGTCCCCATCGTCAACCCCGACGGCTACGTCTACGTGCAGAACAACCACGGCAATCCCGATTCCGGGACCTGGTGGCGGAAGAACCGGCGCAACAACGGCGACGGCACCTTCGGCGTCGACATCAACCGCAACTATGGGTACCTCTGGGGCTATGACAACGTCGGCTCGTCGGCAACGACGTCGAGCGCGATCTACCGCGGTCCTTCCCCCTTCTCCGAGCCCGAGACCCGGGCGGTGCGCGATTTCTGCGCCAGCCGCCACTTCAAGGTCTGGCTCAGCTACCACAGCTACAGCGATCTCCTGCTCTACCCCTGGGGCTACGCGCTCGACTACACCCTGGACCACGAGATCTACCTGCGTCTCGGCGAGGAGCTCGGTGCCGGCACCGGCTACGTGGTGGGCAACCCCGCCATGGGGGCCATCTATCGCACCAACGGCGGCAGCGACGACTGGGCCTATGGCGAGACGGCGCTGAAGCCGGTGATCTACGGCTTCACCCCCGAGGTGGGGAGTTTCGAGGAGGGCGGCTTCGCGCCCGCGGAGAGCTTCATCGGCCCCTACTTCAACCTGCTCCTGCCGATGAACCTGCGTCTCCTCGAGCGCGCCGCGAACCCGGAGAAGGTGCTCGGACCGGCTCCCGTCGCGATCACCACCGTGCACGGCACCGCCGCCGGCGAGCTCGTGCTCACCTGGACGGGCAACGCGCCGAGCGATCCCAATCCCGCCACCGGCTACGAGCTCGAGGGCTACCAGATGCAAGGCTTCCAAACGCTCGGGGCGGAGAGCGCTTCGCCTTGGGTGGATCTCGCCGGCGGCTTCGCCACGAGCACCGCCCGCGCCTTCGCGGGGAGCGCGAGCTATTTTTCCGGCAACACCAACAATCTTTCCTCCACCCTCACCCTCGCCGGACCGTTCCTGGTGACGCCTTCGCAACCGGCGTTCACCTGCCGGCTCTGGTACGATGTCGAGCTCGACTACGACTACGCCTATGTGGAGGTGAGCGAGGACCAGGGCATCGTCTGGCGCCCGATCCCGGGCAACATCACCACGACCCTCGACCCGAACGTCGCCAACCTCGGCAACGGCATCACCGGTACGAGCGGCGGCAGCTGGGTGTTGGCGAGCTTTCCGCTGAACGCCTATTTCGGCCAGGAAATCATGCTCCGCCTGCGCTACGACACCGACGGCGGCGTCCTCGGCCAAGGCGTCTACGCCGACGTCCTGAATCCGATACCGGCCTTCGGCATCCACAGCACCCTGGCGACCGGCATCTCGTCACCAAGCCATGCCTTCGTGCCTGCGGCGCTCGGCAGCTGGCTCTACCGCGTCCGCGGCACCGACGCCGACGGCGACATCGCGCGCTGGAGCCTGAGCTTCGCCGTCCAGGTCACGAACCCGAGCGATGTGGTTTCGACGCCGGCCTTCGTGACCAGACTGCAGCAGAACGTTCCGAATCCGTTCAATCCCTTCACCACGTTGCTCTACACCGTGGGTGGCACGGGCCAAGGACAGCGGCGGGTCGAGCTCGCTGTCTTCGACGCCGCGGGCCGGAGGGTGGCGACGCTGGTGCAGAGTTCGCTCCCTCCCGGCCAGCACCGCGCCACCTGGGACGGGACGGGGACGAGCGGCACCCGGCTCCGCTCGGGCGTCTACTTCGCCCGCTTGCTGGTGGACGACGAGACGGTGCAGACGCGGAAGCTCTTGCTCCTCGAATGAACGCCGCCCCGGTGTCGCGTTGGCGCGAGCGCACGGAGGCGGGACTCGCCGCCAGCCTCTACGCCATTCCCTTGACCGTCTCGTGGACCGTGGCCGGGGCGCACATCGCCGCCGGTCTCGCCGCCGCCCTCGCCCTGCTCCTCGGCGGTTGCTGGCGCCGCTGGCCTGTGGTGCGTACCCGGGCGGACTACGCTTTCCTCGCCTTCGCCGTCGCCGCCTGCCTCGCGGCTCTCTTCGCTCTCCCGCCCACCTCCGACCCGGTGCCGCTCAAGAAGCTCCTGCTCATCCCCATCGTGCACCTCGTTGCCTGCACCCTCGTGCCGCCGCAGCGGGCAAGGACCGCGCTGCGACTCTACGTCGGTGCGGTGGCGCTCACCGCTGCCCTGGCTTCGACGCTCTTCCTCCTGCAACACCACCCCATGGGGGATCGACTGCGGTCGACGACGCATTACATGACCCTCTCCGGCCTGCTCGTTCTCGCCTGGCCCATGGCAGTTGCCGTTGCCGCTCGCGGGCCCCATCGCCGCCTCTACGCTCTCGCCACCGCGGCTCTCACCCTGGCCCTGGTGCTCACCTTGACCCGAGGTGCTTGGCTGTCACTCCCGGTCGCCGTCGTCGCCATGCTCGCTCGCACCCGGCCGCGCTGGCTCTACCTCGTCCCCGGGCTCATGCTGGCGAGCTATTTCCTCCTGCCGCCGGCGTACCGGGAGCGCCTGCGCACCAGCTTCGATCCCACCTACACCTCCAACTCCGACCGATTGCAGATGTGGCAGACCGGCCTCGCCATGTGGCGCGACCGGCCTGTGACCGGGGTCGGCCTCGGGGACCTGCAGCCCCTCTATCGCACCTACGCTCCCCCCGGTGTCGAACGCGTCTATGGGCATCTGCACAACAACTGGGTGCACGTGTTGGCCACCATGGGGACGCTGGGAATCCTCGCCTTCGGCTGGCTCATGCTGCAGGGCGGCCGGATCGTGCACGCCGCCCACGCCGCCGCCACACCGGAGCTCCGCGCTCTGGCTCTCGGGGGCTGGGGCAGCTTCTGGGCCTTCCAGACCATGGGGCTCTTCGAATGGAACTTCGGCGACGTGGAGGTGACGATCGCCTTCTATTTCCTCCTCGGCGTCTTCGCCGCCTTGGAGCGATCCACCCAGCGTTGAGACCGAATCCGCTTCGACGGCGGTCGCTGCCGCTGCGGCACCCACGCCCGAGCGGGTAGGGCAGAAACAACGAGAGCCTCGTTCCGCCGCGGAACGAGGCTCCCTGTTCGCTGCGCCGGGTCTACCAGCGTTCCCTGCGCCCGCCGCCGCCGCCGTATCCGCCGCCGCCGCCACCGCCACCGCCACCGAAGCCGCCACCGCCACCCCGCTTACGTTCCTGCGCCTCGTTGACGTTGAGAGGCCGGCCGTTCCACTCGTAACCGTTCAGCGCCCGCATCGCAGCCTGGGCCCCGTCCTCGTCCATCTCGACGAAGCCAAAGCCTCTCGGCCGTCCCGTCTCCCGATCGTTGATCAGGGCCACGGAGTGCACCGTCCCGTGCTTCTCGAACATGGTGCGCACCTCGGCCTCGGTAGCGGTGAACGGCAAATTTCCGACGTACAGTTTCTTCACGTGATTCGTCTCCAGGAACCGGCTCCGACATTCGCTCGACCCGAGCCGAGGACGCCGACCCAACCAGCGACGGTCGGCGTCTCGTTTCCAGCCCGGAGCTGACCGGATGGAGAGAGCATAGCAGATGGGGGGAAGCGCCGACGCCCCGACCTGATCGGGCAAAATGGCGTCCCCAACGGGATTTGAACCCGTGTTGCCAGAACGAAAATCTGGAGTCCTAGACCAGCCTAGACGATGGGGACGCCAAAGGAGGGCGGCTGGGTCGCCAGAGGCCGGCACGCTAACACCGCCCCCTAAACCCTGTCAACCGCAGGTCGGAGCGAAGCAGTCCGCATTCTCGACGGACCCAGCGAAGCTGGGTCAGAGATCCTGACGTGGCTCAAAGGAGGCGGAAGACACCGACGACTTTGCCGAGAATGCGCACCGACACCGACGCCGGGTCGACGACCACCGGGCGCAGAGTTGCGTTCGCCGGCTCCAAACGCACGAGCCGGCCTTGCCGGAAGAAGCGCTTCACCGTGGCTTCCTCGTCCACGAGCACGGCGACGATCTCGCCGTCCTCGGCGCTCTCCTGCGCCCGCACCAGGATCAGATCGCCGTCGCAAATGTGCGCCTCCACCATGCTGTTCCCTTGCACGGTGAGCATGAAGTCGGTGCCGCGCACGAGGCTGCGATCGAGCACGAACGTCTCTTCCACGTTTTCCGTGGCGAGCAACGGCGCTCCTGCGGCGATGCGCCCGAGCAGCGGCACCCGTTCGCCTTCCGCAGCGGAGGGCAGATCCACGACCTCGATGCCGCGGCTCAGGTCGGCGTGACGACGGATCTTCCCTTTGCGCTCCAGCGCCGCCAGGTGGTCGTTGACCCCCTTGGTAGAGCGAATTCCAAAGGCTAGACCGATCTCGCGCAGGGTGGGCGGAAAACCCCTCGTCTGAATCGTCTCGACAATGAAGGCCAGGATCGAACTCTGGCGCTCCGTGAGCGGTTTCGGAGCCACGCGGCTCTCCTTGTCTGGCACTGGTGTGAGGTGCGTGTAAAGATACACTGGAACCAGGTCCCCTGCCCACCCCCGGACAGCGCGACCCTAGGGTCGCAGGGTCTCGCCTTCGCCGCCGTGACGCGAACGAATGCGGCCCACGATCCACAATCGGGGCGATCCACCCACTCCTCGCCCCCCAGGGTGCGAGGTCCGGCTCGCGGCTCGGCGTGACGCGCCGCCGCGACCTCGCGCTCCACCGGGCGTGGTCGACTGCTCCGTTCCTCTGCCTCCCGGTGTCTCTACCTCGCCGAAGGGCAGCTCCATCTGCGCCGCTGCCGGGCCCGGCCGCGGGGACGCGGCAGCGCCGCGTTCTACCGGCGTGCGGGGCGTCCCGAGGGAGGCAAAAGCACCGGCGCCGATCAGGCTCTCGAGGGCGCGCTGCGGCAGCTCGTGCAGCCGGCGGCGGAATTCCTGCAGCGAGCGGAAGGGCCCGTGCTGCTCGCGCTCTTCGATGATGCGCTCCGCCAGTCCAGCTCCGATGTGACGCACCAAGGTCAGGCCCAGACGAATGCCTTCGTCTTCGATGCGGCACTGGCTCGCGCTCCGCTGGATGTCCACGTCCAGGAGCCGCACCTGGCGCTCCACGGCCTCGCGCAGGATCGCTTCGTGACGCTCCGGTTGTCCCACCTCGTGGTTGAGCAGCGCGGTGAAGAACTCCAACGGATGATGCGCAGCGAGATAGGCGGAGCGATAGGCCAGCAACGCCTGCGAGGCCACATGCGCCTCGCACGCCAGGGAGCCCGCGGCCGCGACCAGCCGCGTGAAGAGCTCCTCCGCCACCGGCAGCGTGATCCCTCCCTCCACGGCACCGCAGAGGAAGCGCGCCCGCTGTGCCGCCAGGTTGCCCCATTGACGTTGCACGAGCGCGACGCGCAGGGAGTCGGCCTCCTCGAGGTCGTAGTGTCCGAACGCCGCGGCCAGCTGCATCCATTGCTCCTCGTAGAGCAGCTCTCCCCGTGTCCGCTGCAGAATGTCTTGCGCTGGCGCCAGCGTTGCCGCCGGCAAGGCCCCCGCACTCGCACGCTCTTGCACTCCGCCGCGCTCGCCCGCCAGCAGGGCCACGAGAGCGGAGAAACGCGCCGGCTGCGCTTGACGCAGCAATCCCTGCATCCGCGGGCTCTCGAGCTGCGGAATTCCCAGCGTCGCGCCGCGAGCGAGCAAGCGGTAGGTGGATTCGTCGTCGAGGCTGAGCCCCTGCAGATCGAGGGACGCCCCGGTGCGGCGCTGCCGGTGCTGCACGGCCTCCGCCTGCAAGCTAGCGTGCCGGGAGCCGTGCACGTGCAGCCGCCAGCAGCCGAGCAGGTCCGCGTCCTCGCTCGTGGCTTGCGCCACGATCCGTGCATTCGTCTGCCGTTCCAGCGCCACCAGACCATGCAGCCCCGCGGGCGCGAGCAGAAGCCCGCTCGGGCTGGCGACGAGGCGCTGCGCCAGGCCTTCGAGGCGGGTGGAGATCTCGAGGAGCACCTTGAGGCGCGGATCGTTCCAGGCCTGTGCACGCTCTTTCGCCGGTTCGGACCATGCCCCGTCCTCGGGCAGGCGCAAAACCCGAGCGAGGGCAGTCCGGGTTTCGGCGTCGCTGCCGAGGGCGGTGGCAGCCAAACGTACGGCTCCCCGCGTCGACAGGCGTTCCACCACGCCGAGGGCCGCGACCCGCTGCCCACCGAGACGGCGCCGCACCCAGTCGAGCAGCTCTTCGCGCCGGTGGTGCTCCACTTCGAGCTCGAATTCCGGGAGCCCGCGGCGGGAGCGAGAAAGGAAACGCTCGAAGAGCAAGCCATGGGCGAGCGGATCGAGGGGCGTGATGCCGAGCAGGTGGGCTACCAGGCTGCCCGCCAGGCTGCCGCGGCCGGGGCCACAGGAGATGCCCTCCTCCTTGGCATGACGCGCCACGTCCTGGACAAGGAGAAAGCAGCTTGCCAGCTTCTTCTCTTCGATGTTTTCCAGCTCGTGGGCGATCCGGTCGCGGGCCTCGACGGGCACGTCCTGGTAGCGCACCGTGCCATAGCGATCGCAGGCGGCGCGTTCACACTGCAGCCGGAGCTCGAGGCCCGGGTCACGGCCGGAGGTGGTGGGGAGGACGGCCGTTCCCCGGGGCTCCGGCTGCAGTTCCAGCTGACAGCGTTCGGCCACCCGACGCGTTTGCTCCAGCACCTCGGGCAAGTCGCGGAAGAGATGTTGCATCTCCACCGGGCTGCGCAGGTGCTGCCGCGGACGCGGCGGCCGCCGGGCGGGATCCGCCACGGTGCGGCCGGCGGCGAAACAGTGCAGCACTTCATATTGCCGCGCTTCCTCGGCATCGAGGTAGCGCGTGTCGTTGGCTGCCACCACCCGGAGCCCGAGACGTCGCGCCAGGTGGAGCACGAAGGGTTCGTACAGCGTTTCGGCGCTCTCGCCGTGGCGTTGCAACTGCAGGAAGAAGTTCTCCACCCCGAACACCTCGCGCAACTGCGCTGCCAGGCGCTCGGCTTGCGCCGGGAGCTCTTCACCGTAGGCGCGGTACACCGGACCCTCGCGGCCGCCGTCGAGGGCAACCAGACCGTTGCCTGCGTTCTCCAGGTCCGCCAGCGTCACGCCTGGCTCGTCGTGGCCGCGCTCCAGGTGCGCCAGGCTGACCAGGTGGAGGAGGTTGCGGTAGCCGCCCGTATCGGCGGCGAAGAGCACCAGCTCCGGCGGAGGTTCGTTCCGGTCGCCCCGGCGGGGTAACTCCTCGAGAAGACGGAGACGCGCACCGAGGAGGGGGCGCAAGCCCGCCTCCCGCGCCGCCAGGGCGAAGCGCGGCAGCGCCAGGGTCTCGTGCAGGTCGGCTACACCGAGAGCGTCGAAGCCGAGGGCACGGGCTCTCTCGACGAGATCGTGCACACGGCAGAGCGAGTCGAAGAAGCTGTATTCGGTGCGAACCGTCAGGGGCACGTACGTCATCTGCGCTCCTCCGCTCCACGGGTCGTGGCCCGCCGGACCCGCGCGCCATCCGGGTTGGTGGATGGCCGATCGCCTGGTCTGCAGGTTTCGCCCCGCGGGTTGATCGACGCCAACACGGCGACAGATGCATAGTAGGATGCAAACGTTTAGTAGTCAAGCCGCTCTCTGTCGGGCCCGCCAAAGTTCTCTCAAGGTATTGTGATCATGCTTTTTAACGATCAGGAACGGGACTCGGAAGCGCTCCGGCCCGGATCCGGAGGGCGCAGGGGATGGAGTCGTGGCGGCGGTTCGAGCTGGAAACGGTGTACCTGGATGCCGACGAAGGAACGGGTGCTGGAGCTGTAGGCGCGCTCGCCGCAGGCCTGGCGCAGATGGCCGGCGGGATCGAGCTTCTCTGGCCTGCACTCGAGGTACCAGAGCACGGGAGCATCGCCGACGATGCGGTCGAGATAGCGCCGTGCCGCCTCCGGGCTGTCGCCGCTACCTGGCTCGGCGAGACGGATCTGCTGGGGCAGACGATCGTAGTAGCGCAGCGAGAAGCCGAGATTGATGTGCAGGACGAGGTCCTTGGCGCCCGCGTGCGCCAGCAGGTATTCCACCACGCCCCGCGTGTCGTCTCGACCATAGCGCGGCACGAAGAGATAGTTGCCGCAGGACCACAGGCTGCCGACGAGCGCGATCGTTGCGATCACGATCCGCCCGCGCCGCGGCAAGCTCCAGATCCCTTGCGCCACGAGAGCCAGGAAGGCGGGCTGCAGCACCGAGAGATAACGTGGATTGAAAGGCTTGATGTTCAGAGCGGCGAGCCAGAGCGTACATGCTGCCACCGCCAAACTCGGGACCACGAGCAGCCAGGCGGCGGGCCAGCTCGCTCGCTTCAGCAAGCCCACCACGAAAGGCACACCGAAGCCGGCGAGGACGAGGGCGAGCGCGGGCAGGTGCCGCCACGCCAGCGCCGCGCCCGGATCACGGCGCAACTCTTCCAGCGTCGGCCCCAAGCTGTAGCCGGCAGCGAAGGTGTACGCCGTGTACGGCAAGCCCATGGGATGCAAGGTGGTGTCGCCGCGGAGCGGCTCGCTCTCCCCGATCCCGGCTTCCACCCCCACGAGCCGCTCGGCCCGCACCTGCTTCTGCACTTGCAGGAAATACGGCAGCAGCAGCACGCCGAGCAGCACCTGACTCGCCGCCCACACCACGAGCGCACGGCGACTCCGCCGCCAGACGAGAAACAACCACACTTGCACGCCGCCGGCGAGGAACAGACCGTTGAGGTTGCTCAGGATGCCGAGCAACTCGACGAGGACGAGACGGCCGGCCGCGAGAGGGCGCGGCCTCTGGGCGCAGTCCAGCGCCGCCAGCAGCATCAGACTGGCGAAGAGGAGTGTGAAGGCGTAGTTGCGCACTTCCTGCGAGTAATACAAACCGAAGGGCGAAAATGTCGCCAGGACCGCCGCCAGGAGCGCCACGCGTTCGCCCCACAGCCGTCGCACCAGCGCCGCCAGCGCCGGCACGGCGAGGCTGCCGGCGAGGGCGGACGGCAAGCGCAGGCACCATTCGGCGCTCGAAATGCGGCTCGCAGCGTAGATCGCCAGCGCGTGCAGCGGACCGTGGATGTCCTGCAACACCGTCCGCCAGCCGCGCGCTTCGATCTCGCCGATCCAACCGAGCGACATCCCTTCGTCGATCCAAATGCTTTGCGCGCCGAGGCGGAACAGGCGCAGGCAGAGCGCGAGCACGGTGAGCGCGCCGAGCCAGCGGCAGGTTCCGCGGACCCGATCTCGCGGCGGCAGAGGCAGGAGCGCCACAGAGGACTCCACAGCGGCGAACGACAGCGAGCCTCCCGGCGGGGAGGCTCGCGTCGTCGCGGTTTGGTGAGCCGCCCAGGACTCGAACCTGGCACCGTCTGCTTAAAAGGCAGATGCTCTACCGGATGAGCTAGCGGCTCGCATAAGAGTAACTCTATGCGGCCTCGCATCTTATCACTGACGCAGGGGTCTGTCCATCGAAGCAGCCGAGGCCGCCTTGAGAGGACGAGCGCAGGACGCTCCGGTGCAAGGGTCCGCGGTGGCGCTCTGGCTACCGTATCGGAGCGGCAGCGCCGAGACGCAGCGTGCTGTCGCGCTCGGCACCGACCGACAGGAGCCGCACGGTCACACCCACGAGCTCTTCCAGGAGGGCGATGTAACGCCGCGCCGCCGGCGGCAACTCCTCTTCCCGGCGGCAGGCGACGGTGGGTTCCTGCCAGCCTTCGATCTCGACGTAGCGCGGCGTGCAGCTCTCCAGCGTCTCGGTTTCGTTGGGGAAGTGGCGCAGCACGCGGCCGCCACACTCGTAGGCCGCGGCGACGCGCAGGCGCTCGAAGCCGTCCAGCACGTCCAATTTGGTGAGCGCGAGCTCGGTGCAGCCCGAGAGCCGCACCGCATGCCGCACGGCGACGGCATCGAACCAGCCGCAGCGGCGCGGCCGTCCGGTGGTGACACCGAACTCCTGCCCCAGCTGCCGCAGCCGCTCGCCGGTGTCGCCGGGGATCTCGGTCGGGAAAGGGCCGCTGCCCACACGGGTGGAGTAGGCCTTGGCCACCCCGATCACGCCGTCCACGTCGCGCGGCGCGAGGCCGCAGCCGGCGAGCACGCCGGCCGCGGTGCAGGCACTCGAGGTCACGTAGGGATAGCTGCCGTGATCGAGATCGAGAAGCACCCCTTGCGCGCCTTCGAGGAGCACCTGCTTGCCGTCGTCGAGGAGCTCGTGCAAGCGCGCGGTGGTGTCGCAAAGGAGCGGCGCCAGCGTGCCGGCGACAGCGACCACTTGCTCCACCATCTCGTCCACCGAAAAGTCCAGCTCCGGATCGAGAGCCCGCAACAACTCGAGCTTGCGCTCCGCCGCGCGGCGCAACGTCTCCTGCAGTCGCGCCGCCGGCTGGCGCAAGAGCCCGAGCTGCAGGCCGAAGCGCCCGGCTTTGTCGGCGTAGGCGGGCCCGATGCCGCGGCCGGTGGTGCCGATGCCGCCGGCGCCGCGCCGACGTTCCTCCAGCTGGTCCTGCACTCGGTGGTACGGGAGCACCGCGTGCGCCGCCGTGCTCAGGCGCAAGCGCGAACGGATCTCGATCCCGGCGCTCTCGAGCGCGCTGATCTCGGCGCCGAGCGCCAGCGGGTCCACCACCATGCCGTTGCCGAGGAGGATCTCGCAGTGCTGCCGCAGGGCCCCCGAGGGCACCAGATGCAGGGCGACCTTGGCGCCCCCGACGACCACGGTGTGCCCGGCGTTGGCGCCCCCCTGGCAGCGGACCACGGCGTCCGCATCGGCGCTCAGGTAATCGACGATCTTACCCTTGCCCTCGTCGCCCCACTGCGCTCCCAGCACGATGCGGCACGGCATGGTCTCCCCCTCGCACGCACTCCCGCCATCACCGGTGACACCCGGCGCCGGCACAGGCACATTCACACGGAAATCAGCGGAACAGCAGTTTCAAGCTCTGCCAGGTCGTGGTGCTGAGCTGCAAAGCGCAGCCGGATTCGCCGGGATTGCCGCGCTCCTCCGTGCGCCCCACATCCAGCTTGCCGTCACCGTCTTCGTCGCTGAGCTCGAAGCCATTGGTGCAGTTGTCGCCGTCGGCGCCGCTGCGCGCCAGCTTCGCATCCCAGTGCGAGGCGTTGTCCTTGAAGGCACGGCCGAAAGGATTGAGGGCTGCTTGTGCCGTGCTCGGATCCTGGATGGTGTGGCAGTTGAGGCAGCGGAAGCGGCTGGAGGTCGGCAGCGCCTGCATGAGAGTGGGCGTGGCCTGAACCTGCGCCACGGCGGCGAAGGAGAGGAGCGTGAGAGCCACGGTCAGCCATCGCTGCATGCAACACCTCGCGCTGCAGGAGCATCCTGCCCAGACCATCGCGAACCTAAGTATAGGTAGCGGCTCGCGCTCCGGTCAATGGCGCCCCCGTCGCCGGGGTGGTCCAGGGAACGACGCGGCACTCCCATCCATGGCGCCGGCATGGCCCGGCGTGCCCCGCTGCAGACTAGCATCGACCGGGCCCATTCCGACCGGCGGCGCACTGAGGCCTGCCGGTGGCAGCGAGAGCGCCATCCCGAGCCAGCCCAGGAGCTCTTCCCTTCCCTCCCCGGTCCGGCTCGAGTAGGGAACGAGGGGCAGATCACCCGGGAGCTCCAACGCCGCTAGCAGGCGCAAGAGCGCCCCGCGGCGCTCGCCGCGGCCGAGCTTGTCGATCTTCGTCGGCACCAGGCAGAAGTGCAGGCGCGCCTCGAGCAGCCAGGCGATCATCTCCCGATCCTGCGCCGAAGGCTCGTGCCGGCAATCCAGGAGCTGGATGACCCCGACGAGCTGCCGCCGCTCTTGCAGGTAGGCCTGCATCGTCCCGCGCCAGCGTCGCAGCACCGCCTGCGGGACAGCTGCATGACCGTAGCCCGGAAGGTCGACCAGGTGGAAGCGCTCGTCAACGCGATAGAAATGCAGCAGCTGGGTTTTTCCGGGCGTGCGCGACACCCGCGCCAGGTCCTTGCGCCGGAAGAGACTGTTGAGAAGCGAGGACTTGCCCACGTTGGAACGCCCGGAGACCGCCACCTCCGGTTCCGCACCGCCGGGCAAGTCGGCGGCGGTGGCGGCGCTGCAGACGAGCTGCACCGATTGGATGCGCACGGGGTCTCCTGCGGGCCGGGGCGGCTTCAGTGCGTGTAGTGCGCCGCCTCGGTTCCGGACGCCGGGCGGGAGCGGGAGCGCGTGCGGCGGCGCAGCGCCTGCGCCAGCACCTGCTCCATTCCCTCGACGGTGACGATGGTGAGCCGCTGCCGCACCGTCTCGGGCAGCTCCGCCAGATCCTTGGCGTTCTGGTGCGGCACCAGGATGGTGCTCACACCGGCGCGCAGCGCCGCCACCGCCTTCTCGTTCAGTCCGCCGATGGGCAGCGCCTTGCCGCGGAGCGTGATCTCTCCGGTCATGGCGACGCGGCGATGCACCGGCAGCCCGGAGATCAAGGAGGCCAGCGCGGTGGCGATGGCGAGCCCGGCGCTCGGCCCGTCCTTGGGGATCGCCCCTTCCGGCACGTGCACGTGGATGTCCTTGCGATCGAAGACCGAGGGCTTGGCGCCGAGCTTGCGGGAGATGGAACGCACGTAGGAGAGCGCCGTGCGCGCCGACTCCTTCATCACGTCGCCGAGCTGCCCGGTGAGGATGAGTTGCCCCGTACCCGACATCATGGTGACTTCGATGGGGAGGATCTCGCCTCCCGTGGAGGTCCATGCCAGACCCGTGGCGACGCCGACCTCGGCGACATCGGGCACTTCCTTGCCGGTGAACGGCGGCACCGAGAGGTAGCGCTCCACGTCCTGGCGGTCGATGCGGAGCCGCTGCCCGCGGCTCGCGCTCCCGGCGCGCCGCGACGGCTTACCGCTCGGCGCCGGACGCTCGGCGATCTGGCGGGCGACCTTGCGGCACAGCTTGCCGATCTCGCGCTCCAGATGACGGACGCCGGACTCGCGGGTGTAGCGGTGGATGATCGTGTGCAGCGCCGCGTCGGTGGCTTCCAAATGCCCCGCCCCCATGCCGTGCTCGCGCAACTGCTTCGGCAGCAGGAAGTGCCGAGCGATCTGGGCCTTCTCGTGGTCCAGGTAACCGGGGAGCTCGATCACTTCCAAGCGATCACGCAACGCCGGCGGCACCGGATGCAGCACGTTGGCGGTGGTGATGAAGAGCACCTTAGAGAGGTCGAAGCCCACCTCCAGGTAGTGATCGCTGAAGCTGTGGTTCTGCTCCGGATCGAGGGCCTCCAGCAGCGCCGACGACGGGTCGCCGCGGAAATCCATCCCCAGCTTGTCGATCTCGTCGAGGACGAAGACCGGGTTGCGGCTGCCGCATTTGCGCAGGGATTGCACGATACGGCCCGGCATGGCGCCGATGTAGGTACGCCGGTGGCCGCGGATTTCCGCCTCGTCGCGGATGCCGCCCAAGGAGACGCGGACGAACTTGCGGCCCAGGGCGGTGGCGATGGAGCGGCCGAGAGACGTCTTCCCCACCCCCGGCGGGCCAACGAGACAGAGGATCGGACCGCGCAGCGTCCGGGTCAGCTTCAGCACCGCCAGGTACTCCAGGACGCGCTCCTTCACCCGATCGAGGCCGTAGTGATCGGCGTCGAGCCGGGTCTTGACGCGGACGAGGTCGAGGCGGTCCCGGGTGAGCTTCTTCCACGGCAGGCTGGCCAGCGTTTCCAGGTAGGTGCGCACCACCGCGGCTTCGGGAGAAAGCCCGGGCATCTTCGCCAGACGATCGAGCTCCTTGTAGGCGACCTCCCGGGCCTCGCGGCTCATGCGGGCGCGTTCGACGGCGGTGGCCAGATCGTCCACCTCGCCGCCCCCCGCCTCCTCGTGCCCGAGCTCCTTGCGGATCGCCTTCAGGCGCTCGTGCAGGTACATCTCCTTCTGGCTCTTCTGCACCTGGCTCTTGATCTCGCCTTCGATCTTGTGCTCGATCTGCAGGATCTCGAGTTCCTCGTTGAGGACGCGAGTCAGCCCGCGGTAGCGCCGCACCAGGTCGGTGGCATTGAGGAGCTGCTGCTTCGTCGGCACCTTGCACACCAGATGCGCCGCCACGGCATCGGCGAACTGCCCATGGGGCTGCAGCTGCAGCACCTCGCGCAGCACTTCCTCGGGGACGCGGCGGCTCAACTCCACGTAGCGGGTGAAGAGCGTGGCCACGCTGCGTTGCTGCGCCTCCACTTCCGTTCCCCCGGCGCTCGTGTCCGGGAGCACGGCGAAGCGGGCGCGGAGCGTCTCCCCCGAGCCCTCCAAACCCGCGAGGCGAGCCCGGACCAAGCCTTCCAACAGCACCTTGCTCGAGCCGTCCGGGAGCGGCAGCACCTGCACCACCCGGCACACCGTCCCCACGGCGCACAGATCGGCGTCGCGCGGCGTGTGGACTTCCGCGGTGCGCTGGGCGGTGGCGAAGAGCAGGCGCTCCGCCGCCACCGCGGCCTGCACCGCCGCCAGCGAGGCGGGGCGCCCGACCAAGAGCGGCACCACCTGATGGGGGAACACCACGACGTCCCGCAGCGGCAGCAAGGGCAGCGCCGCCGGGATCTCCCAGGTCGTGCCTTGGAACTGGATCTTGCTCATGCCAGCTTCCCCCCGAGGACGGGCGCGGGGCGCCGCGCGCATGGTTCGAATCTAGGTGGGGGCACCCCGGGCGCCAAGGGTCCCGGGAGACAGAAAAAAACCGAGGCGGGCCTCGGTGCGCGCGGGCAGAGAGCGCCGGTCAAGCTCAGGCGCCCTTCGCCCGACTCTCCTCTTCGAAATCGTACTCCGGCTCCAGGCGCTTCAGGATGGTGTCCGCCGTCACCGTGAGCCGGCGCACATTGCCGCGCGACGGCAGGTCGTACATGATGTCGAGCATCGTCTTCTCGAGGATGGAGCGCAGGCCGCGGGCGCCGGTTTCGCGCTCCGCCGCCAGCCGCGCCACCGCCTGCAGCGCCTCGCGTTCGAACACCAGCTCGGCGCCCTCCATCTCGAAGAGCTTCTGGTACTGCTTCACCAGGGCGTTCTTCGGGCGCACCAGGATGTCCACCAAGGCGCTTTCCTCCAGCTCTTCCAGCACTGCGAGCACCGGCAGCCGGCCGATGAGCTCGGGGATGAGACCGAAGCGCAGCAGGTCCTCGGGCTCCACCTGTTTGAGCACGGCGGTGCGCTTGCGCCGGTCCTTGCGGTGGATCTCGGCGCCGAAGCCGAGCACCTTCTTGCCGATGCGGTGCTCCACCACCTTCTCCAAGCCCTCGAAGGCGCCGCCACAGATGAAGAGGATGTTCTTGGTGTTCACCTCGATGTACTTCTGCTGCGGGTGCTTGCGGCCGCCCTGAGGCGGCACGTTGGAGATGGTGCCCTCCAGGAGCTTGAGCAGCGCCTGCTGCACCCCCTCGCCAGAGACGTCCCGGGTGATCGAGGGGCTGTCGCTCTTGCGGGCGATCTTGTCGATCTCGTCGATGTAGACGATGCCGCGCTCGGCGCTGCTGATGTTGAACTCCGCCGCCTGCAGCAGCCGCACCAGGATGTTCTCCACATCCTCGCCGACATAGCCCGCCTCGGTGAGGGTGGTGGCATCGACGATGGCGAAAGGCACCTTGAGGAAGCGGGCCAGGGTCTGGGCCAGCAGGGTCTTCCCCGTGCCGGTGGGGCCGAGGAGCAGGATGTTGGACTTGTCGATCTCCACGTCGTTGGCGGACCGCTCGTGGAAGATGCGCTTGTAGTGGTTGTACACCGCCACCGAGAGGATCTTCTTGGCGTCTTCCTGGCCGATCACGTACTGGTCCAGGAAGGCGCGGATCTCTTGCGGCTTGGGGAATTCGGAGACGTCCAGCGAGGGGACGCTGCTCATCTCCTCTTCGAGGATGTCGTTACAGAGACGGATGCACTCGTTGCAGATGTAAACCGACGGCCCCGAGACGAGCTTGGTGACCTCGTCTTGACCCCGACCGCAGAAGGAGCACTTGATCACGGACCCGACTTCCCCTGGTTCGAAGCCTCTGGCGCGCGCCAGATTTTAGCACAGCCGCCGCAGCCGCCGGAGCCGCACCGGCTCAGGCGTTGCTCTCGCTCTCCTGGGCCACGCGCTCCGGGACCGGCTTCTCCTGCTGCCGCGAGGCGCTGCGTTCGATGACCCGGTCCACCAAGCCATAGTCCTTGGATTCCTGGGCGGAGAGGAAGTAATCCCGATCGGTGTCCTTGGCGATGCGCTTCACCGGCTGCCCGGTGTGCTTGGCCAGAATCTCGTTGATGCGCTCCCGCATCAGCAGGATCTCCTTGGAGTAGATCTCGATGTTCGCGGCCTGCCCTTGGGTACCGCCCATGGGCTGGTGGATCATGATGCGCGAGTTCGGCAACGTCGCGCGCTTCCCCTTCGTGCCCGCCGCCAGCAACACCGCGGCCATGCTCGCCGCCATCCCCATGCAGGTGGTGGCCACGTCGGCTTCCACGTACTGCATGGTGTCGTAAATGGCCATCCCGGCCGAGACCGAACCGCCGGGAGAGTTGATGTAGAGATGGATGTCACGGCTCGGATCCTCGGCGGTGAGGAACAGCATCTGGGCGATGACCAGGTTCGCCACGTGATCATTGACCTCGTAGCCGAGGAAGATGATGCGATCTTTGAGCAGGCGGGAGTAGATGTCGAAGGAACGCTCGATCCGTCCTTCCTGCTCGATGACCATCGGAATGTAGCCCATGACTCTCCTTCACACCCTGGCCTTCAGGGACGGGGCACCTCGACCACTTGCGCCTTGCTCTTCACGAAGGCGAACACCTTGTCTTCCGTCAAATCGTGCCGCAGGCGGCGACGGCGCTCCGCATCGGCGAAGTACCGGCGCAGGCGCGGCGCCTCGGGACCGTCAGGTACCTTCTCCTCGATCCACTTGTCAACTTCTTCCGCCGTCGCCTGCAGCTCGTGCAGCGTCGCCAGGTGCTCCACCAAGAGCGCGCGCCGTGCCGCCCGTTCCGCCGAGGGCTGCGCCGACTGCCGCAGGGCCTCGCGCTTGTCCGGCGCCACTTCCAAGCGCATCCGGCGGTGACGCTCTTCGTAATCCTCCACCACCAGATCCAGGAAGCGCTGCACCATCGACGGTGGCACCTCGAAGGGGTGGGCGGTGAGGAGGCCATCCACCAGCTTTTCCCGCAGGTCCCGTTCGGATGCTTCCGCCATGCGGCGCTCCAGATCCGCCTGCACCTTCTGCCGCAGCGCCTCCAGGTTCTCCAGACCCAGGTCGCGCCCGAGCTCGTCGTCCAGCGCCGGCAGGTGCTTTTCCTTCACGTCCTGCAACGTCAGGAGGAATGCAACGAGCTTGCCAGCCACTTCCTTGTTCTCGTGGTCGGCGGCGTACTGCACCTCTGCTTTGGCGCTCTGTCCGGGGGTGAGACCCCGCGTCGCCGCCTCGAACTCGGCCACGACCTCGCCCTCGCCGAGCTGGAATGGATAGTTCTCGACCCGCTGCGCCACCACCTCTTTCCCCGCGGCGTCCAGGGGCACGTAGGAGAGCACGACGAAGTCGCCGTCCCGGGCCTCGCGCTGCACCGAGACATACTGCGCCTGCTCCTCCTGTACGGAAGCGAGGGCCTGCTCCAAGTCCGCCTCGCGCACCTCGGGCTTCCAGGCCTCGACGCGGAGCGCCTCCAGCGCCAGCGCCGGCAGCCGCGGGCGCACCTCCAGCTCCACATCCATGCGCACCATCTCCGGGTGCTCCAGGTCGAGGGTGCGCACGTTGGGCACGGAGATCACGTCCAGACCTTCCTGGGCGATGGCCCGGTTCGTCACCTCCGGAATCAGCTTCTCCAGGGCGTCCGCCCGGACGCGCTCGGCGAAGTCGCGCTCCAGCAGCGCCAAGGGCACCTTGCCCTTGCGGAAGCCCGGGCGGACCACGCGCTTGCGCAACTCCCGCAAGACCCGCTCGCGCTCCGCCTCGAAGTGCCGGCGGGGGAACTCGATGCTGAGAATGCGCCCGCATGCGGAGGCGTTCGTCGTCTGCACCTTGAGTTCCAGAGGCGTCTCCACCGACCACGCTCCCAGGCTTCGGCCTGCCGGACCTCGCCGTCCGGCGCCCACATGGTGCGAGAGGCGGGATTCGAACCCGCACGGGTGTGGCCCACTAGATCCTAAGTCTAGCGCGTCTGCCAGTTCCGCCACTCTCGCGGAATCAAAGTCCTGACAAGGTCTTGCGCGGCTCGCGGGGCAGCAAAGCCGGCTCCCGGCGAGTCCTCGCCGGCCGCTCGTTCGACGATATGCCGGCAGGGCCGGGAAGAGAAGCCCCGATTGCGGCGAATCGAGACCGCTTCAGTCCTTGGCGCCGGCCCGCAGCGCCGCCAGCACCTGGTCGGTGTAGGCCGGGGTGGGGGTGCCGCTCGAGGTGGAGAGATCCCGAATGGCACCCGAGCCGAGCACGCGGGCCATGGCGCGCTCGACCCGCGCCGCCGTCTGCTCCTGTCCGACGTAATCGAGGAGCATCTGCACCGCGGCGATGGCGGCCAAGGGGCAGATGACGTTGCGCCCGGCGTGCTTCGGCGCCGAGCCGTGGATCGGCTCGAACATGGAGACGCGCCCGGGATGCAGGTTCCCCGAGGCCGCCAGCCCCATGCCGCCTTGGATGGCCGCTCCCAGGTCGGTGATGATGTCGCCGAACATGTTCGGCACCACGGCGACGTCGAACCACTCGGGATTCTTCACCAGCCACATGGTGGCGGCGTCGATGTAGGCATGCTCCTGGGTGACATCGGGGTACTCGGCGCCGACGGCGGCGAAGACCCGCGTCCACAGATCCTGACCGCGCAGCGCGTTGCTCTTGTCGATGAGCATCAGGCGCTGCCGCCGGCCGGGCTTGCGGGCCAGCTCGTAGGCGTAGCGCACGGCGCGCTCCACCCCCTTGCGGGTCATCACCATTTCCTGCAGCGCCACCTCATCGGCGGTGCCCTGCTTGAAGAAGCCGTGGATGCCGACGTAGAGATCCTCGGTGTTCTCGCGCACGAAGACCATGTCGATGTCGGCGGGCTTCTTCCCTTTCAGCGGCGTCAAGTCCTCGTGGTACAGCTTCACCGGCCGCAGGTTGACGTAGAGATCGAGGCCGAAGCGCACGCCGGCGACGATGGCCCGTTCCAAGAGCCCGGTCTCCACCCGGGGATCGCCGATGGCGCCCAGATAGATGGCATCGAACTGCTTCATCTCTTCCAGCGCCGACGCCGGCATGAGCTCCCGGGTCTTCAAATAGTGTTCGGCGCCGAAGGGATAGGTGGTGGCGCGGACACGGAAGCCGTCGAGCTCGCTGGCGGCGTCCAACACGCGCAGGCCCTCGCGCACCACCTCGGGCCCGACGCCATCTCCCGGGATCACGGCGATCTGGATCTCCCGCCCCATAGAAGTCATGCCTCCGGATTGCGCAGTACGAGCGCGATGCCTTGGCCGCCGCCGATGCAGGCGCTGGCCACCCCGTGGGTCTTGCCGCGGCGCCGCAGCTCCAGCGCCAGGGTGAGGAGCAACCGAGTCCCCGTGGCTCCGAGCGGGTGGCCGATGGCGATGGCGCCACCGTTCACGTTCACCCGTTCTCGCGGCAGCTCCAGCTCCTTTTCCACCGCCAGGTACTGAGCGGCGAAAGCCTCGTTCACCTCGAACAGGTCGATGTCTTCGAGCCGGAGACCGGCGCGCTCCAAGGCGCGCCGGATGGCCGGGACGGGGCCGATGCCCATGCGGCTCGGGTCGACGCCGACCACCGCCCAGTCGAGGACTTCCGCCAGCGGCCGGCGGCCTTCGGCCCGCGCCTTGTCCGGCGCCATGACCAGCACCGCCGCAGCGCCGTCCACGATGCCGCTCGCATTCCCTGCCGTCACCATGCCCTCGGGACCGAAGGCCGGCGGCAACCGGCTCATGATCTCCAGGTCCGGCTTCTCGAACAGATGGTCGTCATCGCGCACCACCTCCTCGCCGCGGCCCGAGCGCACCGTCACCGGGGCGATTTCCTCGGCGAAGAGCCCCTGGTCCAGAGCCCGCCGCGCCTCGCGCATGCTGCGGAAGGCGTAGGCATCTTGCTCGCTGCGAGGGATGCCGCGCTCCTGCGCCAGCTTCTCCGCTGTCTGCGCCATGAGCAGGCCGCAGTACGAATCGCGCAGCGCGACCATGAGCAGATCTTCCAGAGCGCCCTGCCCGAGCTTGAGGCCCGAGCGCAAGCCGCGCAGCACATGGGGTGCCTGGCTCATGTTCTCCATGCCACCGGCCAACACCGTGTCCGCCTCGCCGAGCTGCAGCAGCTGTGTCGCCGTGATCACCGACTGGATGCCGCTGCCACACAGCCGGTTGAGCGTCAGCGCCGGAACCTCCTGGGGGACGCCGGCTTTGAGCGCCACATGCCGGGCACCATAGATGGCGTCGCCGCTCGTCTGCAGGGCGTTGCCCATCACCACGTGCTGCACCGCCGACGCCGGCACCTGGGTGCGCTCCAGCGCCGCCCGCGCCGCCACCGCTCCCAGGTCGTTGGCGCTCACGTCCTTCAGGCGGCCGCCGGGCTTGCCCGCCCCGTTCTTGCCCCCGGACCACTCGGTCATCGGGGTGCGGGCGCCACCGAGGAGGACCGCCCGCGCCTTTTGGCTCGCCATGTTCCGTTCCTCCCTTGGGCTCGAGCCGCCCTTGAGTCGTTTCAGCGTCCCACGAAGACGGGTTTGCGTTTCTCCAGGAAAGCCTGCAGGCCTTCGCGCATGTCGGCGCTGGCGCAGAGAACGCCGAAGGCGAGGGCCTCGAGCACCATGCCTTCCTCGAGGGGCATCTCGAGCCCGTGCTGGACGACCTCAAGCGCCGCCTCCACGGCCAGCGGTCCGTTCCGCAGCATGGCGTCCACCACGCCGCGCGCTTCGGCGAGGAGCGCGGCCAGCGGCACCACGCGGTTCACCAGACCGATGCGATAGGCCTCGGCGGCATGGATCCGGTTGCCGGTGAGCACGAGCTCCAGCGCCCGGCCGCGGCCGACGAGGCGCGCCAAGCGTTGTGTACCCCCGTAGCCCGGGATGATCCCCAGGCTCACTTCGGGAAGGCCGAACTGGGCGTTCTCCGAGGCCAGGCGCAGGTGGCAGGCGAGGGCCAGCTCGCAGCCGCCGCCGAGGGCGAAGCCGTTCACCGCCGCCACCACTGGCTTCGGGAAGAGTTCGAGGCGGCGGAAGAGACGCTGCCCGCGCTGCGCGGTGAGCTTCCCCGCGTGCGGCGTCTGCTGCGCCAGCTCGCCGATGTCGGCGCCGGCCACGAAGGCCCGCTCGCCGGCGCCGGTGAGAATGACGGCGCGCACCGCGGCCTCCGCCTGCAGGGTATCGAAGGCCGCCTCCAGCTCGTTCAGCGTGGCGGCGTCGAGGGCATTCAGCTTCTCGGCGCGGTCGATGGTGACGGTGGCCACCGCACCGTCACGGCTCAGGCGCAGGTTCGGCATGGGCTCAAGCCTCCTTGGCTGCCGCAGGAACTCTAACGATGCTCGTAGAAGCCGCGCCCGCTCTTCTTGCCCAGATGGCCCGCCAGCACCAGACGGCGCAGCAGCGAGGGCGGCGCGAAGCGGGGTTCGCGGAACTCGTCGAACATGATCTCGGCGATGGACAGGGTCGTGTCCAGGCCCACGAAGTCCAGGAGCTCGAAGGGTCCCATGGGGTAGCCGCAGCCGAGCTTCATGCCGCGGTCGATGTCTTCCTTGCTGGCCAGCCCTTGCTCGTAACAACGGATGGCGTCCAGCATGTACGGCACCAGCAGCCGGTTGACCACGAAACCGGTGGTGTCCTTGGCCTCCACGACTTCCTTTCCCAAGGAAGCGGCAAAAGCCTTCGCGGTCGCCCAGGCCTCGTCGCTGGTGGCAATGGTCCGCACCACTTCGACCAGCTTCATCACCGGCACCGGGTTGAAGAAGTGCAGGCCGACGACGCGATCCGGCCGCCGGGTCACCGCGGCCAGGGCGATGATGGTGAGCGACGACGTATTGCTGGCGAGCAAAGCATGCTGTGGCAGCCGCGCGTCGAGGTCGGCGAAGATCTGCTTCTTCGCCACCGCCTCTTCGGTGGCCGCTTCGATGACGAAGTCGCACTTCCCCAGATCGGCCAGGCGCGTGGTGCCTTGCAAGCGCCCGAGAAGGGCGGCCTTGTCGGCGGCGCTCAGCTTACCCTTCTCGACACTCCGCCCGAGCTGGGCCTCGATCTTCGCCAGTCCGGCTTGCAGGCGTTTCTCGTCCACCTCGGTGACCGTGGTGGCATAGCCGGCGGCGGCGCAGACTTGGGCGATGCCGGAACCCATGAGACCGCAGCCCACGACGCCGACTTTCTCGATCCCCATGCTCTCTCCTTGCCGTGAGGGGTGAGTTCCCGACCGCAAAACTCCGCCCGCTTGGTTCGCAGTCACCTCAAGAGGCGCTCTCGACGAGCAGCGCCAGACCCTGACCGCCGGAAATGCACAACGTCGCCACGCCGCGGCGCGCGCCGCGCCGACCCATTTCGTGCAGCAACGTCACCAGGATGCGGGCGCCGCTGGCGCCGATCGGGTGCCCCAGTGCGATGGCGCCACCATTGACGTTGAGTCGCTCCGGCGGCAGCGGCAGCTCGTGCAGGCAAGCGAGCACTTGGGCGGCGAAGGCCTCGTTGAGCTCGAACAGATCGACGCCGTCGACCCCGAGCCCGGTGCGCTCGAACAGGCGGCGCAGCGCCGGCACCGGGGCGATCCCCATGATGGCGGGATCGACGCCGACCTGCGTCGCGGCGCCGAGTCGTCCCAGGATCTTCTGCCCCGTCCGCCGCGCCGTGGCTGCGTCCATCAGTAGCAGCGCCGCGGCGCCGTCGGTGATCCCCGACGCATTGCCCGGGCTCACCGTGCCGCCGGCGGCAAAGACCGGCTGCAACGCGGACAACTTTTCCAAGCTGGTGTCGGCACGGGGATGCTCGTCTCGCTCGAGACGGGCGCTGCCACCGCGGCCGTCGGGAAGGTCGAGGGTGACGATCTCGGCGGCGAATCGCCCCTCGCTCCACGCCGCGGTAGCGCGGCGGTGCGACTCCAGAGCGTAGGCATCCTGGGCGGCGCGGGAGATGTCGTGCTGCCGCGCCAGGTTCTCCGCCGTCTCCCCCATGACCAAGCCGCAGAGCGGATCGGTGAAGCCGTCCCGGTACATGGCGTCGACCAGCTGCCCGTGTCCGAGGCGGTAACCGCTGCGAGCGCCTTCGAGGAGATAGGGCACCCGCGACATGCTCTCCATGCCGCCGGCTACGACGATGCGCGCCTCGCCCGAGCGGATCGCCTGCGCCGCCAGCAGCACCGCCTTGAGACCGGAGCCGCAGGCCTTGTTGACCGTGAAAGCGGGCACCTGGTCGGGAAGGCCGGCACCACGCCCAACTTGCCGCGCCGGATTCGGCCCGGCGCCGGCCTGCCGTGCCTGGCCGAAGATGACCTCGTCCACTTGCTCCGGCGGCAACCCCGACTCGGCGAGCACGGCACGCACCGCCGTGGCCCCGAGCGCAGTCGCCGGCACGCCGGCCAACGCACCGAGGAACTTGCCGAAGGGCGTGCGCCGCGCGGCTGTGACGACGACCTCGTGCATCGCTCTGTCCCGGGTGACAGGAGGAAGGAGACCCCGCAACGTGCGTTGGCAGACAGGCTGGAACAGGCCCCTTTATACGGCCCGCTCTTCTGGAGGTCAAGCTGGCCGCGCGGAGTGGGAGTGCGTGCGGCGCTGCGGCGGGGCAGTACGAGAACGCCCGTGTCCCCACCGGGAACGATGGCCCACGGCGCTCGCAGCGGGCCCGCGCCGTGCCGACGCGCCGCCGCCGTCCGCCCGGCCGGCGGCATCAAACGTGCTCCGAGCCCCTTGCCGCGCAACGTCGCTCCGTGCGGGTCCCGCGCCGGCGCGGACGGCCCCAGGAGGAATGCCCGGAGGCCCCGTGAGCGCTTCGATCCGCGTCTTCGCCCTCCTCGGTGACGAGGGCCTGCAACAGCGCCTGCAACAGGACTGGCGCACCAACGGCATCACCCTTTGCCCACCGCAGCGGGAGGGCACAGCCTCGCTCTCCGAAGAGCTGGCGCGCCTGCGCCCGCAAGTCGTCGTCGCCGATGCAGAACTCGAAGGGGTGCGCGAGCTCGTCCAGACCGCCACGGGGCGCTTCCGCATCCCGACGCTCTGCATCGTCCGCCCGCAGCTGCACGGCCTCGCCGCCCTGCGACCGCTGGAATGGGGCGCAGTGGACCTGCTGGAGCATCCCGAGACCGACACCGCGCTCTTCGTGCGCCAGCTGGAAGAAGGCATCCACACCGCCGGACGCGCCCAAGTGGTGGAACAGCTGGAGAGCATCTACCCGCTCTCCGGTGCCTTTCCCGATGCCAGCGTCTTCGATCTGCGCGGGGCGCTCCGCCGTCTCCCGGCCACGGACAAACTGATCGTGGTGGCCGCCGGTCCGGGCGGACCCATGGGGATGCGCCGCATCCTCACCACCCTACGCCGCCAGACTTGGAGCCCCATCGTCTACGTGCAACGGCTGCCGCCGCGCTTGCGCGGCACGCTGGCCCAATGGTTGGAAAAGCACACCGGCGCCACGGTGCGGCGCGCCGTCCACGGCCAGTCCTTGGAAATCGGCCATGTCTACCTGGCCGGCGACGACGAGAGCTTGCGTGTCACCAGCGCGGGCAGCGGCGGCGCGGCGCTGCAGGTGGAGAGCGAGCGCGGCGACGGGAAACCTCTCGACGCTCTGCTCCGCAGCGTCGCCCGCAGCTTCGGTGCCGGTGCGGTCGGAGTGCTGCTCTCCGGCACGGGCGGCGACGGCTGCGAAGGCTTGCTGGCGCTGCGCGCCGCCGGTGCCCTCACCATCATCCAAGATCGGGATTCGTCCCTGCTCTACGAACTGCCCGGACGCGCCCGCGACGCCGGAGGAGCCATCGAATGCCTCCCCATCAACGAGATCGCCGAACGTCTGTCGATGCTGATGCAGCCGCTGCAGGTCACCGAGGCCTGAAGCGGCAGCGCCGGTGCGGGATGGGCGCCACGCTCCTGGTTGGGTGCGTGGCCAGCGCCGCGCCCACCTGGGCAGCACCGGCCCTCGCCGCGGCGGATTCCGCCTTCCTCCCCTTCCCCGTCGAAGCGTCGCCGCTCGGCCCGCTGCGCGCCCGCGCCGTCGTGCTCCAGAGTCCGACGCTGCACCGCGGCAGCGTGGGGCATCTGCGCCTGCAGCTGTGCAATGCGGACTCGTCGGCCCTGGAAGGCTCGCTGCAGGTGCTCGCCACCGCGGCATGGCAGGTGGAGCCCGCCCGGCGCCTGCCCTTCCGCCTGCAAGCGTTCGGCGACTGCGTCGAACACGAGCTCGGCTTCGCGCTGCCCGACGACGCCAGCCCGGGGCCCTACGACGCGGTCTTGCGCGTCGAGGTCGGCGGCAGCGAGGTCGGCACCTTGCGCACCCGCTGGAACCGGCCGGTGCAGTGGATCGTCATCGGTCCGTTCGCGCCCCCTGCTCCCGGGGCGTTGCTGCCGCCGGAGGCAGGGATCAATCTGGAAAAGGCGGTGTCCGGCGGGAGCGGCGAGGTGCGCTGGCAGCGTGTGCCGCTGGCGGCCTACGATGACGCGGGCGCGGTGGAACTCGACGTCGTCTACGGCGCGGCCGCGGCGCCGCAGTGCGCTTGCGCTTTCACCATGTTCGACCTCGCCGACGGCGAGCGCCTGCACTGGACTTCCGCCGGAACCGAACGCGTCGTGGTCGACGGCCGCGTCCTCGCCGCCGGCAAGCCCGTGCGCCTCGGTCCAGGGCGGCACACGCTGCTCGCCCGCAGCTGTTCCCGTCGCGACTCCTGGCAGTTCGGCCTCACCCTGCTCCGTGACGACGGCACCTGGCCGCGCCAGCTCGACAACGATCTCGATCGCTTCCTGCAGGGCTTCGCCAGCGCCTTGTCCGGCGGCGAGAGCAATCCGCCCGCGCACCGGCACGTCGTCCTTCAAGTCCAAGCGGCGGCCGCCCACGAGGTGCAGGTGCTCGGCAGCTTCAACGCCTGGGTGCCCTGGCCGCTGGAACGGGCCGAGCGCGGTCGCTGGAAGCGCGATCTGGTCCTGCCGCCGGGCCGGTACGCCTACAAGCTGCGCATCGACGGCCGCATGCAGGCCGACCCGTCTGCTCCCCGCCGGGAAGCGGACGGTTTCGGCGGCCAGAATTCTCTCCTCATCGTGCCCTAGAGGCGCGGCTCAGTCGGCGGGAGCGTCGTAGTACTCCCGGCCGAGATGGGTGATCTGCTCCTCCCCGCGCAACCAACGCAGGGTGTTCTTCAGCTTCGTCTTCTGCACGAAGAGGTCGTGCTCCGGGTACAGATCCGGCGCGGTCATGGGACTCTTGAAGTAGAACGACAGCCACTCCTGCACGCCGGCGAGTCCGGAGCGCGCCGCCAGGTCCATGAACAGCGCCAGATCCAGGACGATGGGCGCCGCCAGGATGGAATCGCGGCAGAGGAAGTTGATCTTGATCTGCATCGGGTAGCCGAGCCAACCGAAGATGTCGATGTTGTCCCAGCCTTCCTTGTTGTCCCCTCGCGGCGGGTAGTAGTTGATGCGCACCACGTGATGGATGTCGCCGTAGAGCTCCGGGTGATGCTGCGGCTGCAGGATGGTCTCCAGCACCGAGAGCTTGCTCACTTCCTTGCTCTTGAAGGCATCCGGGTCGTCCAACACCTCGCCGTCCCGGTTGCCCAGGATGTTGGTGGAGTACCAACCGTGCACACCGAGGAGACGGGCGCGCAGACCCGGGGCGAGGATCGTCTTCATCAGGGTCTGACCGGTCTTGAAATCCTTGCCGGCGATGGGGACGCGCACCTCCCGCGCCAGCTCCCGCAGCGCCGGGATGTCCACCGTGAGGTTGGGAGCGCCGTTGGCGAAGGGGAGCCGCGATTTGAGCGCCGCGTAGGCGTAAATCATGCTCGGGGCGATGCCCGGGTCGTTGTCGCGCAATCCTTTTTCGAAAGCTTGCAGCGACGCGTGCACCGGCTTCGGCTCCATGTAGACCTCGGTGCTGCCGCACCAGACCATGACCAGGCGCTCCAGGTCGTGCTGGCGGCGGAAGTCCTCGATGTCCTGCATGAGCTGCTCGGCGAGCTGCATCTTGTGCGGCCCCTTCTTCACGTGCGTCCCGTCCAGCTTGCGCACGTAGGCCCGGTCGAACACCGCCGGCATGGGGCGCACCGCTTCCAGATCTTCCCGCACCTGCTGCAGCAGCGTCGGTTCGAGCACGCCGGCGTGCAGCGCCGACTGGTAGCAATCCTCGGGGAAGAGATCCCAACCGCCGCAGACCAGGTTCTCCAGCGGCACGAGGGGGAGGAAATCGCGCAGCGCCGGCACCCGATTCTCGGTGCGCTTGCCCAAGCGGATAGTGCCCATCTGCGTCAGCGAGCCGATGGGCAGGGCCAGGCCGTGGCGCACCGCGGCGATGCCGGCGATGAAGGTGGTGGCGACCGCGCCGAGCCCGGGCATGAGGATCCCGAGCCGGCCGCTGGCCGGAGCGATGGACGTGGGCGCGCGCATGGAGCCTCCCGAAGTGGGTCGTCGTGGGGAGGGCGCCGCGGTCCGGCGCCCCAGGGAGCCATCCTAGGGCCCGTGGTCCGATCGGTCGAGTTGATTTTTAGAATGAATTCGATAAGAATTCTCGATCAGTCGTCGCCGCGGAGGGAGTCGGTGGATCTCGAGCTGCTGCACACCTTCGTCGCCGTGGTACGCCTGCAGGGCATGCGCCGCGCCGCCGAGACCTTGCACCTCACCCAACCGGCGGTGAGCGCCCGCATCGCCGCCCTGGAACGCCAGCTGGAGGTACAGCTCTTCGAGCGCCGCGGCCGCCGGCTCCACCTCACCTCGGCGGGTCAGGTATTGCTCGAGGAAAGCCGCGGGGTTCTCGGCGCCGCCGAGGCCCTGGAGCGCCGTCTCTCCTCGCAGCGGGGCCGGCAGAGCGGCACGCTGCGCCTGGCCACCATCGACGCGGTCAGCATCTATCTGCTGCCGGAGATCTACCTGGAGTTTCGCCGCTCCCACCCGGAGATCGAGCTCCTCGTCCAGGTGGTGGATTCGCGCCGGGTCCTCGCTGCGGTGCGTCGCCGCGAGGTGGATCTCGGCTTCGTCGCCCTCCCCGGGAGCGGCCGGCCGGCGGCGGAGTCGCAGCTCCGCGTGGTGCCCATCTTCGAGGACGTGCTCGTCTGCGTCGGCAGCCCGGCGCACCCCCTCGCGGGCCGCCGTCGTCTCGACCTCGGCATGCTGGCGGCGCAACCCTTGATTCTCTACAGCCGCGGCTCCCACACCCGCGCCACCCTCGACCGGGTGTTCCGCGCTCACGGACTCTCGCCTCTGGTGGCCATGGAGACCGAGTCCCCGGAAGCCATGAAGCGCTTGGCCGAGGTCGGCGTGGGCCTCGCCATCTTGCCCCTGGCGCAGGTGCGCGCCGACTTGGAAGCCGGCCGACTCTGCCGGCTGGAGCCTCACGACGCACGCTTCTCCCGCACGCTCGCGGTGGTCACCCGAAGCGGCCGGCCTTTGGAACCGCCGGCGGCGCGTTTCATCGCTCTCCTCCATGCTCGCTTTCCACCGCTGCGCGGGGGAAAGCGAAGCCGGGACCCATCCCACGATGGATCCCGGCTGGAGAAGGACAGGAAACGCCGACGTTCCTAGTGGTACAGGCTCTTGACCTGCGACCAGCTGGTGGGTGCGACCCCCACGGGAACGCAGTCGGCGGTGAGGCTGCCGCTCGGGTTGAGCAGCGCCTGCCAGGCCACGCTGTTCGCTTCCGGACCGGCACAGACCTTGGTGAACACCGGCCCGTCACAGAGCGTGACGAGCGGGCAGGCATAGTACGGATTCGAGGGCCGGTAGTGCTGGGTCAGCGACAACCAGATGTCCGAGGAGGGCGTGTTCTCCGTCAGCGTGAAGGTGAACAGCCGCACTCGCGCACTGGTCTGGCAGGTATCGTAGGCGATGTTGGTCCCTGCCAGGTTGAAAGCATCCCCGAGCACGATCAGGGCCGCTGGGTCCGGGCTCACGGCCACGGTGCAATCGGGCCGGTGGTTGTTGTCCACTCGGAACTCCGCACCGGTGATGCCACCCGCGGCGGCCCCAGCCAGGTTCACCCACACCGAGCCCGTGACCACGCCGCCGCCGGTGCTGCCGGTGCACTGGGTCCCGGCTGCGTCCACGTAGACGCCGATGGTCGCCTCCTCCGCGTACACTGTCGCCACCAGGCAGCAGGCCACGGCAAGATGCATGAGCAATGTCTTCATTCGCTTCTCCCCTGTCGGCCGAGAGGGCTCCAGTGGCTACCTCGCGCGACGGCGGGATGCCTCCCTGCATCTCGGCAACTCTCGTACGTCCTTCGCATCTCCCGCTCGTGCTCCCCTTCCCCGACACCTTGCGGGGCCCGGGAGCGCAGCCTGGAGTGCGGCCCCGCTCGAGCAGGAAGCGCGCCACCCCCCGGGAGCGCCTGGAAGGCCGACCGCTCCCCAGCGGACCTTTGGCTCCACGGTCTCGCCGGCTCCGGGCGGAATCTTGCACCCGCTGCGTCCGTGGCTGCGGCCCGCACGCCGTCGGCGCGGCGGGAAAGCGACGCGGCCACGCCCGGGAGAGCGTGGCCGTGGGTCGGCGCGTGAAGCGATCAACGATACAGACCTTTGACCGTGCTCCAGGTCTGGGGCTCCGCCGCCACGAAGCCGCAGCTGGCGCCCGGCCGCGGCGGCTGGCGAGACGTTGAACCTCGATAAACCGTGATGCCGCCGCGGTCAGGTGCAACGGCTGGTTCGGCCTGTCTGCCAAGCGCCGTAGCGGCTACACCTTGGCTTTCTGTTTTGCTTTACGGCTTGGCGTCGAGAAAGTCGTTCACCATCGGCACGATGACGGCCATGCGCTGCATCAGCGTGACGTGGGTGGTGTTGGGCAAGATGGCCAAGCGCGAGGCGGAGCGCGGTCGCAGGTCGCCGTGGACCTCGCCGCCCTTCAACCGGAACATCTCCGCGACGTGTTCGAGCCGGATGCCGTCGGCGTCGCCGTGGATGAAGAGCATGGGCGCCGTGGTCGCCTTCAGCTTGTCGGCGCCGATGTCGTGCCCTTTCGAGGCCATGGCGAGGATCCGCTTGACGAACTTCTGAAACTCGTCCGGCGTCGGGCTCAGCTTCTTGTACTCAACTTCGATGGGCGAGCCCTTGAAAGCCTCCGCCGTGAGCTTCGGGAACAGGTCGAGCGCTTCCTTGACCATGCCGTCGCGGC
>DASRJW010000135.1 GCA_035649275.1 Candidatus Krumholzibacteriia bacterium | reverse complement strand
GATGGGGACGAAGAAGCGCGCCATGGGCATGTAGTCGCCACCCACCCAGACGACATAGGCGCCGAAGACGATGGTGGCGGTGGCGAGGTAGGTGCGCGCCGTGTCGCGCTCCGGATCGCGGAGCCAGAAGAGGAGGAGCGGCGCAGCGAAGAGGAGGAGACCGCCAAAGGGCACGATGAAGTTAGCGACGTAAAAAAGGCCGCGGAGCTGCTGGTGGAAGTCGCCGCCAGTCCGGAGATAATACGGATTCGGGAAGAAGTGACCATAGTACTGCCAGCGCCAGAGAAAGTACGGCGCGGTGATCAAGGCGAAGGGGAGGAGCAAGGTCCACAGGCGCCGCCGGTGCTGCCGTTGCACAGCCAGGAAGAGCGCCGTCGCGCCCACGTGGACGAAGCCGTCGGAGCGCAAGAGAGCGACGACCGCAAACAGGAGGCCGGAGCGCCAGTGTGAGCGCTGGCGCGGCAGCTCGCCGAGGAAGACGTACTGCGCCAGCAGGAGCGCGAAGGCGAGCGGCACCGTTTCCATGCCCGAGCGGGCCCAGCAGGCGAGACCGCCGTGCAGCGCCATCGCCAAGCTGGCGGCGAGCGCCAGGCCTGGACCGCGACCCAGCCGCCTCGACGCGAACAGGTAGGCGAGGAGCACGAGGCCCCAAAGCGAGAGCGTCCCGAGGCTGCGGGAGGCGACGACGACATCACCGCCGAGCCGGTGCACCAGCGCCAGGATGCCGACGAGGAGGAAGTTCGAATAACCCTCGACGCGCTCCCCCGGGTTGAACACCGGGCCCATGCCTTCGGCCCAGTGGCGAGCGTACCGATACGAGATGTAGGCGTCGTCGTTCTCGAAGTCATAAGTGGCTTGGTGCAGCCAGGAAACGGCGCCGGCCAGGACGAGCGCCGCAGCCAAGAGCCAGAAGCTCGTGTTGGGGCGCTTCCCCGGTCGTGACGACGGTTTCACTGCGGCGCCGTGGGGGTGAGGGACACCGGCTGCGTCGGCTCGCGGGCAATCTCCGGAGCGTACGAGGACCACCACGACCGCGACCGCTCCTCGTCCCAGGCGGACTCGGTGCGGCAGGCGCGGAGCAGACGCCCGAGCTCGCGGGCACTCTCCGGGCGCGCCGCCGGCTTCTTCTCCAGGCAGGCGAGCAACAATTGCTCGAGATCGGGCGACAAGGGCAGCTCGGTGCGCTTCGACGGCGGCACCGGTGTGTCCTGCACATGGGAGACGAGCATTTTCATCGTCGTATCCGCATCGAAGACGAGCTTCCCGGTCAACAGCCAGTAGCCCACGCAACCGAGGGCGTAAATGTCTGCAGCCGGGCCGATGTCTTCTCCCAGGAGCTGTTCGGGGGCCATGAACCCAGGCGTCCCCGGGGCGCTGCCCTGGAGCGTCAGCATGGAGGCAGGGGCGCTCGTCATGTCACCGGACTTCACCAGACCGAAGTCGAGCACCTTGACGAAGTCGTAATCCTGGGCCTTCCGGCAGGTGAAGATGTTCGCCGGCTTGACGTCGCGGTGGACGAGGCCGCTCCGGTGGGCGTCCTCGAGGGAATGGCAGGCCTGCGCCAGGAGGTGCACCACGCGTTCCGAAGGCAGGGGGCCGAAGCGCTGCACCAGGCTCTCGAGGTCGAAACCCCAGAGCATTTCCATCACGTAGTAGAAGCTGCCGTCCCGATCGATGCCGAAATCGTAGATCTCGATGGTGTGCGGCGATTCCAGCGCCGCCGTGGCCTTCGCTTCGCGCTCGAAGCGGCGCAGGGTGGCGCGGGCGCTGCTGGCGTCACCGCCGAGATTGGCGGGGCGGATGATCTTGATCGCCGCCGGCCGGGCCAGCATCTGATGCCGCGCTTTCCAGACTTCCCCCATGCCGCCGGAGCCGATGCGCTCCAACATCTGATAGCTCCCGAGCTCGCGGGCGCGCTCGACCTGGCGGGTGAGGCGCTCGAGCAAGCGTGCCGGCACGACTGCGAGGGCGGCGCAGATGAAGTTGGGCCACCACAAGAGCACATGGTCTGCAGGCAAGAGCTCCCGCGCCCTCCAATACACGGCGCCGTAGAAAAAAATGGGATCCATGGCGGCGGCGACGAGGGTGGCGGTGAGGATACGGCGCGGCGTGTTGGGCACCACGATGGGAATGAGGAGGACGAGGATGCAGATCCACGAGACGCCTTCCGGCGTGGAGAGACCCTGGACCAAGTAGGCGTCGGCCTGGAGACGGGCGACCAGTGCCGCAGTCGCCACCATATACACGAGGGCCGCGTCGAGGAGCTTCTGTGCCGGCAGCTCGGAGTGCCGCGACAAGACATAGAGCCCGATGGAGAGCAGGACGCCAGTGAGACAGATCAGGTGCGCGATCAAGTGATAATGCGGCGGGTCGCCCTCGATGGCCGGCAGGATCCAGGTCTCCAGGAAGAACGAGATCGTCCATAGGCTCACCCCGACGAGCGCGCTCACGTGCAGGCGTTGCGAGGCCTCGCGGAGCAGGTCTTCCGTGAGGCCGGGTCGCGTCGCTCCGGGCAAGTGGAGCGGCGGCCGCGAAGTCCGGCCGGAGTGCGGGAGGGAGCCGGGCGTGCGCATGCCGGCAGGATAGCAGAGCCATCCGCGCTTTCACTGCGCGTTCGGCTGCAACTTCCAGAAGGTAGGGAAGAGTGCGTGGGCCCGGTCCACGGTGAGCTGGGCTTGCTCGCGGTCGCCCAGGGCACGGAGCGTCTCGGCGAGCAGGGTGAGCGCCGGGACGAACTCGGGCTCGAGCTGCAGCACGCCCTCGAGCACGCGGCGCGCCGGTTCGAGCTGGCCGCTCTTCAGCAACGCCTCGCCGAGCAAGAGCTGCGGCAAGCCAGTGGCGCTGCGGGTGATGCTGGCAGCGTGTTGCAGCTCGGGCACGGCGCGTGAGGCGCGATCGCCGTCGAGGTATCCCAGGCCGGAGGAGACGAGGAGCAGCTCGTGCCGGCTCGGATGGCTGTTGTCCTTGCGCACCAGATCCAGGACCTCTCCGGCTTGCTCGAGAGCCTTCGGGGCGTACGGCCCCCGCACTCCGTGCAAAAGCAGCTCCAGCGTGAAGTGATAGTAGGCTTCGGTGAGATTGCCA